>CAZDHV010000016.1:20604-23033 GCA_964505335.1 uncultured Saprospiraceae bacterium
GATACTCTAATCTACATATAAGTCATCTCTAGATAGTCAAAATGATTAGGGTAGTCTGTATTATAATGTAGGCCACGACTCTCTCGGCGCATCTCTGCCCCTTTAGTAACCAGATAAGCTATCGTGATCAAGTTTCTGAGTTCACATAGCTGAGGTGAAATAGTCGTCTTGGAATAGAGCTTCTCGGTTTCTTCATAGAGAAGGAACAATCGGTTATCCGCTCTACGCAGCCTGACATTAGTACGAACGATACCAACATAGTAGCTCATGATTTCTTTGAGTTCCTTCCAACTTTGTGTGATTAATACCATCTCTTGAGGCTTGGAAGTTCCTTCGGCATCCCAATCTGGCACATCCGCAGTAAGGCTAATGTTTTCTAATTTCTCAGCGATGTCAATTGCAACCCGATGACCAAATACCAGTCCTTCCAACAAACTGTTGGACGCCAATCGATTGGCACCATGAAGTCCTGAGCACGTGCATTCTCCGGCTGCATATAAGTTTTCAATTGAGCTCTTGCCCCACTCGTCAACAAGTATGCCCCCACAGATATAATGACAAGCCGGAACCACGGGAATTAGATCAACGAAAGGATCAATACCGACGCTCTTGCACTTCTCATAGATGTTAGGGAAATGCTCTAAAAATTCCTCATGATCGAGATGCCTACAGTCCAGACCCATATGGTCTGCACCCGTAACTTTCATTTCATTATCTATAGCTCTAGCCACGATGTCCCTCGGTGCCAGAGATAACCGCTCATCATAATTATGCATGAACTCCTGACCATCTGGAGTCTTGAGTATCGCCCCCATACCACGGACAGCCTCAGAGATTAGGAAGTCGGGATTTTCTCCGGTGTTTTGATAAAGTGCCGTAGGATGAAATTGTACGAACTCCATATTCGCCACTCTTCCCTTGGCACGATAAACCATCGAAATGCCATCACCTGTAGCAATCACAGGATTGGTCGTATTCTTATATATCTGTCCTGCCCCACCTGTACACATGACCGTTACCTTGGCCATGATCGTGTCTATATCCTCCGTCTCACTGTTGAATACATAGGCTCCATAGCACTCCGTATCTGGTACGAGGCGAGTGATATTTCTACCCTGATGATGCTGAGTGATTATGTCTAGTGCGAAATAGTGTTCCACAAGCTTAACATTGGGATACTGCTTAACCTTCTCATTTAGTGATCTTTGGACTTCCCATCCAGTAATATCCTTGTAGTGCAAGATTCGGTTCGCAGAGTGACCACCCTCCATTCCGAGATTGTAATCACCGTCATCTTCCTTATCAAATCGTGCACCCCAATCAATGATTTCCTTGACCCTCTCATGGCCTTCTTTGACCACAATTGATACGATTTCTGGATCACAAAGGCCATCACCCGCTATCAGGGTATCTTCTATATGCTTGTCATAACCGTCCACACTAAAGTCCCAGACTGAGGCGATGCCGCCCTGCGCCCAACTTGTATTACTGGTAGTCTTATTAGTCTTAGTGATGATGGTGATATCCAAGTCTGGCTTGTGCATGGCTAGCTTAATTGCTGCAGACAACCCCGCAACACCCGCTCCTATGATCAGCACATCAGTTTCTACTCTCCTTTGTTCTCCCATATCGCCAAATTACTAAGAGTCTCTAAATAATATTTAATAGGATTTATATTTTGCATGATGCGTATAGCTTTAGTAGATCCATTCTATGATGTGAGCCACAAACTTTGGTCTACGGGCCTCCAACATCACTCCCGTCATGATATCGATATCTACGCTCTTAGTCCTATTTATTGGAAGTGGAAGATGGCATCAGGTGCACTTACTCTTGCACAACAGATCAATGAGTCTAAGATTGATTATAGTTTGTTCTTGGTCACTGATATGGTTGACTTAGGTCTATTCAAGAGTTCCCTAGACAGCCATCATAGAGAAAAACCAACAGCTATATATTTTCATGAAAATCAGATTACCTATCCTTGGAGTGATACTGATCCTGATCCATCTCTTGATCGTGATCATCACTATGGATGGATCAACTTTACTTCAGCCATTATAAGTGATCGAGTCTACTTTAATTCAGCCTATCATAAGACTTCATTTCTCAATGCGCTACCTGAGTTCTTGCAGCGATTTCCATCCTCTGGCTTGTCTAAGCATATTGATGACATCGTTGCAAAAAGTACAGTCTTGCCAATTGGAATAGATTTCCCCGAGGGCCTCACTAATAAGGCATCCGACAAACTAACCATACTATGGAACCACCGCTGGGAATCCGATAAAAATCCAGAGTTGTTCTATAAGGCCCTAGTGCATTTAAAGAACAAGGGTTTTCCATTCAATTTGATTGTCTGTGGAAAGGAATATCAGCAGCGGCCAACTGCATTTGACAAGATACAGCAGACTTTTTCTTCAGAATTAATC
>CAZDHV010000016.1:23133-26599 GCA_964505335.1 uncultured Saprospiraceae bacterium
TGGAGCAATTTAATGAGCCAATATGATGTTGAGTTTCAAGATATGATAGGAGCTTAGATGAGGATAGGGATCAATGCACGATTGCTCGGAAAGAAAATTACTGAAGGCGTAGGGCGATATACTCACGAAGTCATCAAGAGTCTGAGTCATCTATATCCTAAGGATGAGATCATCCTCTATGTCGATCAAAAAGACATTGATGTTTCCGAGTATGGACCGAATGTCTCTTGCCACAATTTGATTGTTCAACCACGCCATCCAATCCTATGGCATATATGGTTTGAACACTTAATACCCCGTGGGCTACACAGAGATTCTATTGATGTATTCTTCAGTCCTGAAGGAATGATCAGTTTGAAGTCGAGCGTACCTACTATAATGACCGTACATGATATTGTCTTCGAACGGTATCCACAATATGTGCAAAAATCTCACGTCCGATTTCACAAGAGAAACTCTATTAAATATCATCATCGAGCAGAGCAAATCGTAACGGTTTCTAAATTCACCAAGGACGAGATACTGGACATCTATGATATCAATCCAGACAAAGTCACTGTCATCCCAAATGGCCGCTCTGCTGAATTCTTTCCACTTAGTGACGATCAAATCTCTGCATTCAGGCAGGACCAAGCCATTAACTATAAGTATATTCTATACGTCGGCTCGCTGCATCCTAGGAAAAACATCAATAGGCTCATTCAGGCATTTGAGCAATTCAAGATAACAACCGATAGTCCTATAAAATTAGTTCTCGCTGGACGCTTGGCGTGGTATTCCAAAGGAATCGAAGGTCAATTATCACAGTCAAGGTTCAAGAAGGATATCGTTCATCTAGACTATTTCAGCGGTGATCTAAACGCCCTGATCAATGGCGCCGTAGCTCTAATTTATCCAGCACTATACGAGGGATTTGGTCTACCCGTCTTAGAGGCTATGTCGGCAGGCACTCCCGTGATAACCTCAGTGAGTTCTGCAATGACGGAGGTCGCAGATGAAGCAGCAATCTATGTTGATCCGATGTCAATAGATGAGATTAGTCACGCCATTACACAAATTATCCAAGATCGTAAATTGAGATCTTCTCTCGCTGAAAAAGGCCTTGAACGAGCGGAAGCTTTTAGCTGGGAGAAACATGCAGAAGCTCTTTACTCCATTATAGAAAGAGCAATTTCATAGTATATGTACAACTTGAGTCGCCTATTATTCACCTTCTAAAGCCTGTTGAAAAAGATTAACTTAACTTTCGGTCGTAGAAAGGCATAGTTATTTATGAAGATTCGTACTACGCACAATAGTATCAGATACAGACTCCGTAAGTCAGAAATTGACACGTTGAAGAATGAAGGGATAATAGAAGAATCCGTAAGCTTTCCAAGCGGTCATGATCTCAAATCGCTATTGTATATCAGTGATGTGATTACGAGCTGTGAGGCGATATTTGACGGTAACTCTATTAAAGTTAGCTTGCCCACGGAGACGGCAAATGAGTGGATCAATACAAATCAGGTAAGTATCGAACAGTACTTAGATTTACCCAATGGAGATCAGCTGCACATTCTAATAGAAAAAGATTTTCCATGCCTCGATAGACCTAACGAAGATAAATCAGATACTTTCTGGGAATTAGCTGACAAGTCAGCTGACTCCTGCTAATAAATGTAATTGCTATGCCTACTACTACTCACAAAAGCGCCTGCATCCTTTGCTCAGTTAACTGCGGTATTAATATCGAAGTAGATCATGATAAGCGATCTTTCGTTAAGATCACTGGAGATAAGGACCATCCGACATCACGTGGATATATCTGCCAGAAGGCCACTCGGCTCAACTATTATATGAACCAAGAACGCCTGACCAGTCCACTGCGAAGGAAAGAAGATGGCACATTCGAGGAAATCGGATGGGATATAGCAATCCAAGAAATCGCTGATAGACTCGTACAAGTCAGAGATGATCATGGTGGCACTAGTATCGCCTATGCTGGTGGCGGAGGCCAAGGCAATCATATGACTCAGATGTATGCGGTGGCGCTGCGCAAAGCGCTCAAGACGCCATACATATACTCTTCATTAGCTCAGGAGAAGACCGGCAATTTTTGGGTACACGGCAAGCTATTTGGCAAGCAAAATGTCATGTATGGTGAGCCATTAGATGATGCGGAATTCGGCTTGCTCATCGGCACTAATCCTATACAGTCACATGGGATGGCACGAGCTAAAAAAGTAATAGGAGAAATCTCAAGAGATAAGAATAGAACGCTCGTCGTCATTGATCCTCGTGAGACCGAGACTGCCAAGAAAGCGGACTACTTCATACAAGTCAAGCCAGGTAGAGATGCTTGGTTGATGTCTGCCATGTTGGGCATCCTCGTCCAAGAAGGATTAGTGGATGACACCTTCATAGCACATCACACCAATGGTTATGATCAGGTGAAGCCATATTTCATGGAGATCCCGATCCGAGAGTATATCGAGATTGCAGGCGTCGACTATGATCTCGTCGCTGAGGTTACTCGCAAGATGGCTACAGCTAAGACTGCGGTGGTCCGATCAGATCTTGGGATAGAGATGAGCTTGAATAGTACACTTAATGCCTACCTCAAGCGTCTACTGTTCTTACTGACAGGTAACTTTAATAAGCACGGTACGAATCACCTCGCTTCTTGGTTTGTTCCACTGATCGGACATTCTCAAGATATAGATGAGGGCGGTCGAACAACTATGGTAACAGGTGCTCGAGAGATCGCCAGAGTATATCCACCCAATGTATTAGCTCAAGAAATAGATACAGATCATCCCGATCGCCTGCGAGCTCTCATAGTGGATAGTTGCAATCCCGTATTGAACTGGGTAGATACCAAAGGACAAATCAAGGCATACAAAAAACTTGACCTCATGGTGGTGATCGATGTCGCCATGACAGAAACGGCAATGGAAGCAGATTATATATTGCCCGCTGCGAATCAATATGAGAAGTATGAAGCGGCATTTTTCACAGAAAATTTCTTCCAACTCCGCAAGCCTATTTTCGAGCCACTCGAAGGCACATTGCCAGAGCCCGAGATCTATACGAGACTGTTAAGAGCTATGGGTGCACTCGACAATATGGATTTGACAGCTCTCAAAGAAGCTGCGCATCAAGATCGAGAAACACCTGGACAAGGAATCTTCCAAAATGCATTCATGCAAGCAGCGATGTCTAACCCCGCCTTGAATAAATATGGGTCTATCGCACTCCGAGAAACACTCGGAAATACGCTCCCAGACGGTGCAAGTAGTGCAGCATTTATATGGATGGCCGCACAGCTCTATGCCCAAAAATATCCGCAAGCCATCAGACAAGCCGGAATCGAAGGAAAAGGTGCTCAGCTGGGAAATATCATGTTTAATAAGATCCTTAAGAGCGACTCCGGTATCGAAGTCAGCACCCACAACTATGATGATGTCTGGGATCTCATGAAGAC
>CAZDHV010000017.1:0-25803 GCA_964505335.1 uncultured Saprospiraceae bacterium
TGCTAGACCAAAGTATTTCCTCAGTGTACTTGTGTGTTGCATCTTATGTACTGTTTCCCTTGCTCAGACATCCAAAATAGACTCGCTATCGACAATAGTAACAGATCCTGCCTTATCAGACAGCGAGAAGCTTTATGTGCACTATCAATTGTCTAAGAGCTTACTCAGGATTGATCCTCAGCTTTCTGAATTTCATATTAATGCAGGACTAGATCTTATTGATGGTCAAAGAGCTAAACACAAAGAAGTTAACTATATAGATTTTTTGATTAATCAATGCCAACTGACGCATAACAATAGAGATTATAAAAAGTCTAAGGCTATAAATGATAGGATTGAAAAAAATATAAAAGATGCTATCGATAAACCAATGGCTCAAGTCTGGGTCTTAGAGAAAAAAGCTGCCTTTGATGCACATGATCACAACTATACAAAAGCTAAAGCTTACCTTATTGAAGGATTAAAAATTGCCGAGCAGTGTGATCGACGTGAATTACAAAGTCTGATGCACAATCGACTTGGTATATACTATGAAAAACACACCAATCGAATTGATTCAGTTTTATATCATGTAACGGCAGACGCCAAGCTTACAGATGATGACAACTATACTTACAAGCTAATAGATAATCTTAACCTAGCGGAAGTACATTTTCATATTGGAAACGATTCTATTGCTAAAGAAATACTCACCCAGGGTTTATTGCTCTATGGAGATGTGCGAGATAAAGGGTTGCTCTCTGCAGTATCTTATAATTTGGCAAAAGTATACAGATCTGAAGGTGATTTAGATCAAGCTGAATACTATCTAAATAATGCTTTTGAAGTGCTATCAGGTTTTGAAAATGTTGAAGATGTTTACTATCAATGCATACACGAAAAAGGAATCTTGGATTGTATGCAAGGTGATCCTTATAAGGCAATTGAATCTTTTGAAGAGGCTTTAATATATTTTGAAGAAGTCGAATCTGATGAGTGGATAGGACGATCCCTCATAAGATTGACAGATGCTTGGCTGGAGCAGGATAAGCGTCTATCCAGAGGGTACTATGAGAGAGCGTTGGAGAACAACGCTTACGATATTACTGGTTATCGGGATAAACGGGAGTACTTGCGGCTACTAGCCAAAATTGCAAGCGAGCTGAATGATTTTCAGGAGGCTTATCAACTAGAGACGACCATCGTCAATATGGTTCAAGAAAGGAACGATATAGAAGAAGAGCTATATCTCATAGAATACAAGGATAGATATGAAACAGAAATTGGTTCAAGAGCCCGAGAATACGAGATACAATCCTTGATAACTCAGAAGATTAGGCTCCCGAAACTATATGGCGTAGGAGGAACAGCTATATTTATTTTGATAGGGCTATTTGCAGTAGCATTGAATGCTCGAAAGCAGAAAATTTTTGAGTTAGCCGTATCTATACGCTCAGAACAGCTCAAAGAGCTAAATGAAGAATTAGAACATAAACGTGAGGAATTAGAACGATTTGCATTCATCACCGCACATGACTTAAAAGCTCCATTACTTTCGATCATAGGCTTTTCTAATCTGCTAAATAAAGAGTTGGCCAGTTTACCTTATCCGAGGATTAAGGAATATATAGGATTTATCAATTCATCTAGCCAGCAGATGAAGAACTTAATTCAAAGTGTTTTGGAGTTTGCTAAATTGAATCGATCACTAACCGATGAACAAACAGAACATATAGATTTGACCGAATTGGTACAAGAAATAAAGCATGATTTGAATTTGTCACATAGCATTGACTCTCCTGCGATTATCTCGATAGAAGGAAATTACCTGAAGGTGTCTGCTAACAGGGTGATGGTATCTACTGTTTTTAAAAAGCTCATTGAGAATGGTATTTGTTACAATCAATCTGAACAGCCTACGATGAAAATAGTTTCCAATATGGACAATGATCAAGTTAAAATCACCTTTGCAGATAATGGCATTGGCATAGACGAGCGATATCATTCGACCATATTTGAAATGTTTTCACGACTTCATAACAATCATGATTATACAGGATCCGGAATAGGATTAGCCGTCGTAAAAAAGTTAATCGACGATTTTGATGGCGAAATAAAAGTGTCCAGTACAAAAGGGGAGGGTAGCACTTTTGAGGTGTTATTACCAATATCAAGTCTAGATAATCAGTCCTTGAGATGATTAAGTGGATCATAGGCATATTGATATTCTCAAATGGACTAAGTCTTGTTGCTCAGAGTCGAGACATTGATTCCTTGAATAGCTTACTCCTAGATACATCTATTGAAGAGTCAGAACAGTTAGGCATAAGATATGCACTTACGGAGGCCTCATATCATGTTAACAAAGATTCAGCATTATATCACATCGAACAAGGGTTAAAACTAATCCGAATTGGTGTGGATCATCCAGAACTGAATGACTTAGATTTTCTCTATTTCAAACTCAACATAAAACACCGTACAGATAAATATGATGAAGCAGAAAAGGTTATCGAAGAGATCGATCGAAATATAGATAGGGCTGTAAATAAACCCAGATTGTTGTTCAATAACTATCGCGCTCGAGCGAGTATCGCATTTGCTAGGGATAATGATTTTGACTTGGTTAAGGTGAATCTTGATAAGGCTCTTGAGATTGCTGAAGATGCACAAGATTCTGAGCTTATATGGGCAGCTTATACAGAACATGCTTCTCTTTATTCAAAACAAGGAGACAGAACAGACTTAGTGGCTTATTATCTGATACAGGCCTCCAAACATATCCAGCATGACAAACCAAACTTGATCATCAATTATATAAATATTGGGAATTTAAATTTTCATTTCGGTAAGGATTCTACGGCGCTCTTCTATTTGGATGAAGTTCTCAAACTTAAAGAGCATTCAACAATACCATTGGTGCCTCCTAACGCTGCCTTTCTCGCAGCTAATATATATATGGCTAAAAAAAACTGGTCTGCGGCAGAAGAATATATGGAGCAGTCAGCTAGGTTAGCAGAGGAAGCTTCTCAAGATCAGGCCTATCATCTTGCCATGGTCAATCTAGCAAAAATCAAATTCGAACTCAATGAAGATCAATCATTGGAGCAGTCGATGCTAGAAGCCTATAGATATTTTAAAGAAAATGAAATAGCAAATCATTTAGCCACGGCATCTGGGTATTTGGCTCAATTCTATTATGAATCTGACAAAAACAAAGCAATAGGATTCTATAATCAGTTAAAAGCAAAAACGGATTTTGACTTGTTCCAGAATCGGGACTATGTGAATCATATATCCTTGATAGATGATTTAGCTACACTATTTGAGGACTATAAGTTTGGCTTAGAAGTGAAGAGGCGATACTTAGCCTATCTCGAAAACAAAATCCAGAGTGAGCAAAATCTCAAAATTCTTCAATACAAAAAGGAATATGAATTAGAACTCGAGGCTAAAACTATAGAAATGGAAGTAGAAAATCTGAAAAGCGAAAAAAGGCGCTTGGTTTTATTTTCGTCAGCACTTGGAGGAACTCTGATATTAGGATTCAGTCTGATTTTATTATTTATGAATTTGAGGAAACAACGTGCTAATAACAGTATTCTCGCAAGTCGTTCATCTGCTTTGATTAGATCAAATGACAAATTAGAGAACAAGAATAAAGAGCTCGAAAGGCTTGCATATATAACCTCTCATGACCTGAAAACTCCTTTACTTTCTATAACTCAATTTTCTCGGATGATAAAAGAAGAACTTCAGGAAATAAATCGACCGGACCTTACAGAGTTTGCCAGCTTTATCAATGACTCTAGTCGCCAAATGGACAAGCTCATCGTCAGTGTATTGGAATACTCGAAACTTATTGTAAAGAATAGGACAGATGACACAGAGGATGTTAATTTGAAGGATGTCGTCGGAGTGGTCAGGATAGCATTAAAATCTATAAATGCGGACAAGACAACTCAGATAATTTACGAAGGAGATCTAGTAACAATCAAGGCTAATAAGAGCGCCTTAATCTCATTATTCCAAAATCTGATCGGAAACGGATTGCATTATAACAACTCAGAGACTCCTACAGTCACCGTTAAGATCCAAGCGAATGATGAGAATGTCACCATACTCTTCGTTGACAATGGTATCGGAATTCCATCTGATAAGCAGGGAGGGATATTTACAATGTTCAGCCGCCTACATAATAATAGTCAATACTCTGGAACAGGGATCGGACTTGCTATTGTGCAGAAAATTGTCGATGACCTTAACGGATCCGTTACCTTAAATAGCTCAGATAAAGGAGGTTCCACATTTAAAGTTCTAATACCCACAGATGTTGCGGTCAGGCAAGAACTGAAACTAGTCTCTTAGGGTATAAGTTGATATCTATAGCCTCCTTATCCATATATTCCTATAGGAAACAGGATTACTATGATCCTGTAGTTGAATGACATCTTCATCGTGCGCATCATTAGTCGGAAGGCCAATATATTCGGTCGTACCCTGAATTTCTGTGTGATTTTGCGTGAGTACTCCATTGTGAAGCACCGTGACATAGCCAGGTGAAGTGCGAACACCATCAGCATTAAAGATTGGCGCCTTGAAGATGATATCATAAGTATTCCATTCTCCTGGCGGACTCATTGCATTTACGAGTGGGATTGATTGCTTATATATAGATGAGGCTTGACCATTGGAATAAGTTCTGTTTTGGTAGTTATCTAATACCTGGACCTCGTATCTGTTTTGGAGGAATACACCACTGTTACCACGCCCTTGTCCATCACCTTCAATGACAGAGGGAGCTCTCCATTCCAAATGAAGCTGACAATCACCGAATTTTTCCTTAGTAAATATTGAGCCTGTACCAGCCGCAACTGTCATAATACCGCCTTCTACTATCCATCGTACGGCGGTTCCATTACTGTGTTCCCAGTGATTCGCATCAGTGCCATCAAATAGTACAATAGCGTCTGACGGAGCTTCGGTCCCAATGCTTGACGTAACAACACGAGGCTCGGGCTCCCAGACCTCTGTTGCAACAGGATCAGTGATCTGAGCATCGAGCTGATGATACATGAATGTGAAGATCATGAGGAAGGACAGAGTACAAGCAGTAGGTCTCATAGACAACGGTTTAGGCTATCAATGATATATATATGAGTTGTTATTACCCAACCAATAATGGCTACACCTTACTCAAGTTCTAGAATCCGATAGGAGTACGATCAACTTAGTCCAACTCCAATTGTGCCTTAATTACGGGTATCTGACTTATAGTGTATTCGTATGCATGGTTATAGAGTGCTTCCATTTTACGTATATCATGAGCTGGAAATTCATCAATTCCATCAATTTCTATAAGCACATCACACGTCCCCTTACGTGGACGGGTGTTGGCAGCTATAGAGAGCATCATGGTGCGTTCAGCTATACTGATCATACCATTGAGTTCTTTGATCGGGTGGGCGGGCATAATATTTACACCTATGATCTTATCACAGCTATATTGTAAAGGCTCAATTGGCATGTTGTTAAGTAATCCGCCATCACAATACAAATCCCCATTAATTTCTACGGGCTTAAATACCAGAGGAATAGAACATGACGCCTGAATCGCTTTGAACAACGAACCAGAATTGAGCATTTCCCATTGACCTTTATTCAAGTTAGTAGCGCAAATCCAAAATTTCTTAAGGAACCCATCAAAGTTGTCTCCATCAAAGATTTCCTCGAATGTATCACTGAGTTTAGAGAGATCTATTAATCCTCCACCAAAGCGAATCCTTATAATGCTTAATATGCTCGTCTGATCCACGATGTTCCAGATCATTGAAGGGCTATGGCCATAAGCGTATAACGCTCCGATTAGACTACCCGCACTGGCACCAGCTACGGCACCGGGAGAGATGCCCGCTTCTTCAAGTGCCTTGAGCACACCTATATGTGCAGCACCTCTGGCTCCACCACCGGCAAGGCTGATGCCTATATTACTATTCATGATACTAAGATATCTAACTCGGATATAACCATTGAGAGAGATTGGAGACCAAAAAATCAATTAAAAGAGGGTTCCTAATCCGAGTGTTTGCACGGTAAATATAATTCTTGTACATTTAGTGTATTAATACAATAATACACTAACACGGTAAACATGATATTGATAGACAACGTGACTTATAGTTATTCAAAGAGCAAATCAATATTTGCTGATCTAAGCCTGGAGTTACATCCTGGGAAGGTATATGGGCTGTTAGGAAAGAATGGAGTAGGGAAATCTACATTGCTAAAATTGATCTTTGGAGGATTGTTCCCGAATGGTGGTTCAATTAAACTAGGAGAATTTATCCCTGCGAATAGGCGACCTCAGATGTATCAAGAAATATTCTATCTGCCAGAAGATGTCGTTCGTTCGCAATTAACCATTAGACAATTTGTTAGAGCAAACGCCAACTTCTACCCTAATTTTTATAAAGAACATATGTTTAGGATCTTAGAGATGTTTGAGATAGATCCTAGTTCGAGAATAGACCAACTCTCTCATGGACAGGCCAAAAAATTTCACTTATCATTTGGACTTGCTTGCAAGACCAAATACCTATTCTTAGATGAACCAACAAATGGCTTAGATATTCCATCCAAGAGTCAGTTTCGTAAGGTGATGGTGTCTAATTTGTCAGAAGATCAGATTGTTATAGTTTCTACTCATCAAGTCAAGGATCTTACTAACCTGATAGACTCAATAGTCATGTTGGATAACGGCAAGATCATTTTAGCCCAAGACCTATACGAGATAGAAACCAAAGTACAGCTTCTTCAATCAGCCCATCCTGAATTAGATACGCCAAGCATATATAGGGAGCGTGTAATAGGGGGGTATTTACATCTGGTCGATAACGTCAATGGCGAGCCATCAGAGTTAGATTTAGAAATTTTGTTCAATTCAATTCTCAACCAAAAAGAGAAAGTTCTCAACCTTTTAAATAATTAACAATGGACATAAATGTGCATAGACTGATGAATTTGTTTCACAGAGACATCATTGTATACTTCAGGTGGATCATTGGAGCCGTCTTGATTTTAATCTTTTTGTTTTTCGCGGCAACTGCTATAGGTCACAACTTTATCAACCTTAGCGGAGGAGGAGCAATGAATCCAATTATGGTCGTTTTTTTCATCGCCTTGTTTATAGGAGGCCCTATTTTGACGGCTTCGGGACTGGGACATTTTCATACTGCGTCCAGCCGATTATCGAACCTACTGTTACCAGCCAGTACTCTTGAGAAAGTGTTTATGAGATGGTTTTATACCATGCCTTTCTTTGTTTTGATATTGGCCATTGTATTCTACATTTTTTTTGAAGGATATGTCAGTATGTATGGTCATTACTTTTTAGAAGAGACTGTCAACGTAGCCAATAAATTGAGCACTAAGATGGTGCCTTATTTTATATTACTATATGGCGTAGGGCATTCTATAGCCTTGTTTTTTGCACACCTATACAATAGACATGTGGTTATCAAGGGAGGATTGGCGTCTATCGGCATTTTTTTATTGATTGGCCTTGTTCAAGTAGCTTTTGGATCTTCAGGTCACGAAGAGCCTAATGCCTTGATCATACTTGAAAATGTCATGATGAAGAATCTGACTTTTATCGGAGACGACCCCTTTAGACTAGTATGGTTGGCGCCAGTGTTTTGGGTGTTGACATACTGGATAGCCAGGCGTAAACAGATATAATGGAGTTTAGAAAGAACCAAGCGATATACTTACAAATCGCCGATCTCATCAGAACAAATATTCTCACAGGCCAATGGTCCGAAGGTGATCGAATAATTTCTGTGAGAGAAATGGCTGCTCAGATCGAGGTCAACCCTAATACTGTGATGAGGGCTTACGCATTGCTTCAAACAGAAGACATATTAAATAATAAAAGGGGTATTGGCTTCTTTGTTATTGATGGTGCGGCTGGTCGGATTAAAGATCACAAAAGGAACACTTTTATCGATGGTGAGCTAAAACCGTTCTTCCAAAAAATGGAATTGCTGGATATAGACATGGAGGAGTTGAATAGACTATATCAACAGTTCGTACGCAAAAACAACCAAAATGACTAAGCTTATTTTATCTCTGTTAATTAGTATTAGCATTGGGCAATTGTTCTCACAACAGGACTCTTCATATGCTCTATTACTCGAAGAATTATATGTTGCTGGCCCAGGATTTTCGGCGATCGTTGCGCAAGATGGCGAGATATTGTTTCATGGTTCTATAGGGCTCGCAGATATAGAGAACGATATTGAGATTCATCCGGATCACGTCTTTAGACTGGGTTCTATTACTAAGCAATTTACAGCCATTGCAATATTGCAACTAGCCGAGCAAGGTCTCTTGCGTATTGATGAAGATATTACCACTTATATACCCGATTACCCATCTCAGAATAGCAAGATTTGCGTAGAGCATCTATTGAATCACACATCGGGGATTAAGAGTTACACCAGTATGGAATCATGGACTCCAGAAATGAGAACTGAAGATCTTACTCCACGTGAGCTTATAGATAGGTTTAAGCATGAACCGATGGACTTTAAACCTGGAGATCAATTCAGGTATAATAACTCAGGTTATGTAATATTGGGACATATCATTGAACGTGTGACGGGTAGGACTTATGAAGAGTATATCGAGGAAGAGTTCTTTGAGAAGTTAGGGATGGATGATTCGCATTATGGTGAATCCGCTGAGATCGAGGAAAACAGGGCTAAAGGCTATGCCGTGGATGAATTTGGAGATTTTATCGGCGCTCCTTATATCAGTATGAGTCAACCATATGCTGCGGGCTCTCTCGTCTCGACTACTGCAGACCTCAATCTATGGAATGAGGCAGTGTTCGACCATAAGATAGTCAGCAAGGAGAGTCTTGAATTGGCGCATGAGCCCACAGTATTAAATGATGGAAAAACTGTGCACTATGGGTTTGGTTGGCGCTTCAATCGCCTAAAAGGGAGTATTGCTATTAATCATAGTGGGAGAGTTCATGGATTTGCGACTCATGCGGCATATTTTCCTGAAGAAAGGGTGTTTGTAGCGGTGTTTTCTAATTGTAGAAGTAATGATCCAGGATTCCTAATGAGGGCTCTGGCTGCTGAAGCAATTGACAAACCATTAGACCTATCTCCAGAATCGCCAATTGACACTGACTTGTTTGATTCTTATGTCGGAGTATATCAACTCGAGGCCGATTATATTATCGAGATAACAAGGGATGCAGATCGACTACTGGTACAGTCTACGGATCAATGTATACTGCGATTATTTCCTATTAAAAAGGGGCATTTTAGGGCGCCCCAGATCGACGCCAAATTTAGATTTATTAGTAAGGATGGTGAAATTGAAAGCCTAATGATATTTCAAGGAGGCGAATATATTGCTAAGAAAATCCAGTAAGGTGGGTAAGATATTGGGCGATATGTTGCTATAGAAACAGTGTTCTTAGGAATTGAATCTTAGAGGAGAAGACCTAACTCATATATTCCCAAGCCGACTGATATCGACCATGCTGTTCTATATGATCGGCTAAGTCCAAATAGCGCTTGTCAAATCCTAAGGTCGCCATATCGCCTATGATAACAAGTTTCTCTCGGGCCCTGGTCATAGCAACATTGAGGCGTCGATAGTCAGTGAGAAAACCCAACTCTCCACGATCATTGGAGCGAACTAATGAAATATAAATCACGTCCTTCTCCTGGCCCTGAAATCCATCAATGGAGTTGATATCAATATCCAATTTTCGGAGAGATTCATCCTCCTCTATTTCACGACGTATTAATTGAACTTGCGCTTTGTACGGGCTGATGATCCCTATGGACTGTCCTGCCAGTAAGGGTTCAAGTGATAGTATATGTTCCCGCACGATGAGATATTCTTGACGATTGTATTTACTCAAGGTTTCGGGATTGATTTCCTCCTCAAATCCACAGCCACTTGTGTCTATGTACACTATAGGCTCTTCGGCATGTCGGCTTGTTCTCGAAGAGATAGCCTTATCAGTTTTCAATAATCCTCCATAGAATAACTCATTGCTGAAAGTCAGAATCTTAGGGTGCATGCGATACTGCGTATCCAGCAGGTAGGTTTGCGGGATATGATCGGTCAGCCTATCGAGTAGCGTTTCCTCGAACCCTAATTCTTTAGCTTGAGCGGATTTTACTGTGGGAGGTAGTTGATGGTGGTCTCCAGCCATGACCACTTTATCTGCCTTCAATATTGCAGTCCAACTCTCTGGCTCCAATGCCTGCGAAGCTTCATCTATAACTACCACATCGAAGTGCAAATCAGAGATGCTTCTATTAGCACAGCCAATTAGGGTAGCACAAACCACTTGTGCATCGGAGAGCACTTGTTCAACAAGTCGATCTTCGAGATCACGAGCCCAACTCTTAAGCTGTCGGGCCTCCTTATACATCAGCCCTCGATTCATTCGTTCTTGACTGCCAAATTTTCGTTTGTATTTGCTGGCTTCTCGGTGTGCTGTTTCAGCTTCTATCTTGACTTGCTTGATATGCTGCCAGTCCTTGTGATTGCGGATTTTCTCATCCAGACATAAATCTGCTATATGATCTCCGATCCGGGTGACATTACCGATACGGACCACATTGACACCAGATTCATGTATTTGTCTTGTAAGTAGATCTACCGCTCCGTTACTTGGCGCTGTTACTAATATCTTTTGCTGCAGTGATGCCATGTGCCGGATAAGTTCTACGAGTGTTGTCGTCTTGCCAGTTCCTGGTGGCCCATGGATCACAGATAAGTACTGCGCACCCAGCGAGCCACTCACTGCATTCTGTTGAGAATCATTCAGATGATCATCCTTGAAAATGAGGTTTGCGGTCTCATTGGTTTGCTCGATGGCTTGAGTGTTAACCGCATCTCTAAGAATGGCGATAGGCCCCTCTTTCACTTTCATGACAGTCTTGATGCTGTCTTTCATCACTTTATAGGATCTATCATCATAGATTAACTCTATCCCCATAGATCCTCCCTTGAGGACATGTTCTTTAGCGATAACATCTGACGCCAAGATGATTCGAACTTTCTTACGGTTAGCATACGATATAGCACCTCTAAATTCTAAACGTTCCTCCTTTTGAATATAAAATATGGCACTTGCGCCGACCCTGAAGTTATTACTCCTACTACTGGCTGAAGGGCTGGCGGGGATAAGCTCCAGTTCTACATATTCACCTACCGTATAATGCTGTCGAGAGATCTCTACTGGTTGCCAGAGTATGCCAGATTCAATTCGTTCTTTAGTTGTCTTAGAAGTAGATAGTTTACGAAAATATTCCTCCTCAGCTTGGCGCTCAGCCTCTATGCTATCCAAGAGTTGCTTATATCGATTGTCATTCTCTGCCACCGAGCTCAAAGCTAACTAATATAAAACTCACAATTTAGATTGGTATAGCCCCAAGTTGAACTGGACATAGACAGGAATGATATCATACAACCGCAAATTTCCCTCATTCCTGATTACAAAATAGATTCTAACTTACGGGATATGGATACTCATTACGATGTCATTATAGTTGGAGCGGGAATTTCTGGGATTAGTGCTGCTTATTACCTCCAGGATCTGTGTCCCAACAAGTCCTTTGCTATGCTGGAGGCACGGAGTAGTATCGGGGGCACATGGGATTTGTTTAAGTATCCCGGTATTCGATCAGATTCAGATATGTATACGCTTGGGTTTGCTTTTAGACCGTGGCGCAGCCGCAAGTCAATCGCTGATGCTGAAGACATCATGAGCTACTTACATGAAACAAAGAATGAGCTAGGACTAGAGGAAAAGATCAAGTTGAATCATAAGATGGTCAGTGCAGCATGGTCATCAGAAAGTAATGTATGGACAATTGGTGTCGAGGTAGATGGTCAAAAAGAGCCTGTAATCTATACTTGCAACTTCTTATCCATGTGCTCCGGTTACTACGACTATGACGAGGGGTATTTACCAGACTTCACAGGGAGAGATATGTTTCAAGGAGACTTCATCCATCCACAGTTTTGGCCAGAAGAGCTGGACTATACAGACAAGGAGGTAGTCGTGATCGGAAGTGGAGCTACTGCTGTTACGCTCGTTCCACAGTTAGCTAAAAAGGCTGCAAAAGTTACCATGCTGCAGCGATCACCCACGTACATCGCCTCAGCTCCTGCTGTTGACAAAATAGCACTCTGGACGAAGCGCATTTTACCAGACAAAATGGCTTATAGTGTATCACGGTGGAGGAAAATATTGATGCAGCGGTTTTCATATGGCATAAGCCGGAAGTATCCCAACTTCATGAAGAAGCTTATCCTTGCTGGCGTGAAAAAAGAGCTGGGTGAAGATTATGACTTGCGACATTTTTCGCCGAGCTATAATCCTTGGGACCAACGATTCTGTTTGGTGCCAGATTCAGATTTATTTGAGTCAATCAAAGAGGGAAAGGCAGATGTCGTGACCGATCACATCGATACGTTTACTTCGAGTGGTATACAGACTAAGTCTGGAGCGCATATTAATGCAGATATCATTGTTTCTGCCACAGGACTCAAGATTAAATATCTTGCAGGTATCGACTTTGTCGTTGACGGTAAAACTATGCCTCCTTCGGAGTTAGTCGCTTATAAGAGTATGATGTTTAGTGGCTTACCCAACCTCGCTTTAGCCTTCGGATATACTAATGCTTCTTGGACGCTGAAATGTGATCTTACCAACAAGTATTTTGCTCGACTCATCAAGCATATGGATGATAAGGGATATGTCAAGTGCGTACCCGTCGTAGAAGACCCTGATATGGAGTTTGTACCACTACTAGATTTTACAGCTGGCTATGTACTGCGTGCCATTGATAACTTGCCCAAAGCTGGTGCTAAAGACCCGTGGCGCTTGAAACAGAACTATCTAGTCGATCGTATGGTATTGAATCGGAGTAAGATCGAGGATGGGGTGATGCAGTTTAGTTAATTAGCTACGATCAAAAGTGAAGTCAGGATAGCGACAGATAGTCTTACACAGTGCTTAGATTTTCGAATATTAGGATCCTCAGGCAACCCTGTTGATCAAATCTGTATATCTTATTGTAATGAATAAGTTAGTCTACCTCATATTAATCATTGGCTTAAGTGCATGTAGCTCCGAGACTGTGATTCCGGAGTTAGATGAATCCATATTGGCAGATTATCTGGAACTGAATAATGATAGAATCTTATCAGATTTGGTCGCATGTGCAGGTGGTGCTCCAGGAGGGCTTCTTGAATCTTCGGCTGAACCCACTGACGTATTTTATTATCCGATCGAAGGTGCGAATGATGTCAGATACTTCGAAGCTGAGAATGTGGCTGATTCGTTAGATTTTACTAAATATCGAGAGAAACAACTTACCAATGAGCCTATCTTTAATGGGTATCTATGGAAGTATAACAACACTCCTTTTTCTGGAGAACGTATGGCGGTTATCACTTACAAGACTCCGGGTAGAATCCACGCTTGTACTCCGATCAGAATGAAGACCAATGTTAAGCCAACAGAGAATAGACCCGAGCTTGGTCAGGTTATCGAAAATGGAGTGACACCATCATTCGTTTGGGAGGACGGGTCAATTCCAGAAAACGTCATTTATTTCCAAATCATTTCGGATGAAGACGAGAACTTCATCTCTGGTACATATACTATCGATAAGAATTTTACATTTTACGACTTAGAGAATGTAGTGTTCAATATCACCGATACGACTACAGTACCTACCTTATTACCTAATAGACCCTACACATTCACTTTTATGGGCGTAAGCGAGGACAATTGGGTTAACCTATACTTTGAACACGAGTTTAGGACCGACTAAGATCCTTCTCATCCGAGTATATCTTTTGAGTATGTCCCGAATATCTTATTTCCTTGGATCCTGCTATTAATGAAGCTACGCTTATCATGTAGTTACATGAGTGGTACGGCAGAGCAGCTGAACTGGAGATTTACGACATTCATAGTGCAATCGCCAAAGTCAAGATTTAACATTGTGCGTCTTTATGGTTTGGTGGAACACCAAGCCTTGATCAGCGGCACAATTTAAACTACCTTGATCCTGTGTATCATATTGGTGTAGTACTATTCATGCTATTTAATTCGCTCTCACCGAGCGAACATGCCCTCTATCTATCAGTCGTAGAGATAAATGACATGCAGGAGTCTATGGACATTACGATCAAGGTATTTAGAGATGATATGGTTGACGCACTCAGAAACCATGGAGATACCTTGCAATCAACTATGGACTCTGTAGATCATCAGGAGGTTAGAGGCTATTTCTCAGAATATATCAAGCTATATCCGATACAGGACCAATCTCTCGCAGTACGCCAAATCACTGTTGAGGGGGATTCATTTTTTATCAGCTTGTTTACTGATCGTGCCTTTAATACAGTAAAAGAACTAGGTATATCTCATTTCTTTGAGTTATTCTCTAATCAGAAAAATATCATCAAGATTACCACTAGAGGACACCAGTATTATTATACTTATAAATCACCAAGTCAGCTTGAGGATCTTTCAGACTTACATTGACATTTAATTATCGACGTTGCACCATCACAATCCCAATAATGGGAAAGCATGAAGGCAAGACAAGTATACCACTAAAGACTAGGCATAGAGATCTGTATCTGAGAATTAAAAAAGAGCCCAACGTCAGTCTGTTGGGCTCCACGGATTCACTCTTTTGATTGATACTATCTCAACCATTGAGAGATTAATCATTAATGATCAGCAGGATCTTCTCCCAGTATATGGAAATGATATGTCGCAAGACCATTAACAACTGTTAAACAGTGATTTGAATACATCATATTGATTGGTTGTATGCACTGTAAGTATAGTAGCAATTCACATGACACGTTCGACTCCTTTCATTAATGGCCATATTGACTTTATGAACGGTATTGTTTCCCCGACGAGCGGGAAAAGAGTCGATATTATAGAGTATTACTTTTTTATGAATTAGGCCACGATATAAAACGAATCCTATCCCTTCTTCATCAGTCCAATCATAGCTTCGCTATTCACTTTAATTGCAGTCTTTAGGGACTTGTCAATATCTGGATAATAGAATGGGGAGTGAAGCCCTGGTAGGTTTTCCATGTCCAGTCGCTCATCGGGAACGGTCCCTAACCAGTATAACACTGTTGGTACCTTATGTTCAGTAGAGCCATATCGTGCGAAGTCTTCGCCCAACATTTGAGGCTCTGCGTAAACGACATTCTCATCTCCAAGTGCTTCTTTTCCCACAGAGATGATGTGATTAGTCAGATCGGTATTATTAAAGTTGGCAGGTGTGTAATCAGTAGGTATGATGACTTCGGGCATGAGTTCCTCAGGAAGTCCTGCGGCTATGGCAACACCACGACTGATTTCTTTAATCCTCCTATGCACCATCTCACGCACCTCTGGTTTATAGCTTCTAACAGTGAGTTGCAAGTTGACTTCATCTGATATGATGTTGCCCTTGGTTCCTCCATTTATGGCTCCGACCGTGACAACGGCAGATTCTGTAGGTTTTAGATTACGGCTTACAATTGTCTGTAGATCCATGACGATCATGCTGGCTACTACTACAGGATCAATCGACATATGAGGAGATGCTCCGTGTGCTCCTACTCCTTTTACTTTGATCTCCATGATTTCGGCATTGGCCATTGTGTATCCGTCACTGATCCCTATCTGTCCCGCTGGTATGGTAGGATTAGAATGAAGACCAATGCCATAATCTGGCACACCAAAATCTTCATATAAACCATTGTCTAGCATCATCTTAGCGCCCTGTCCAATCTCTTCTGCGGGTTGACCGATAAACATAAGAGTACCTGACCACATACGTTGATTGGCAACCATGTATCGAGCAGTGCCGATCCATGAGGTCATATGCATATCATGACCACAAGAGTGCATGACTCCGGTGGTCCCATTTTCACTTTCAATAGTCTTAGTGCTGGCATATGATAGATCGGTTTTTTCATGCATCGGCAGCGCATCCATATCGGTGCGATAGAGAACTGTCGGGCCTTCACCATTTTTTAATATGCCCACTATGCCATGTCCACCATAGTTGCGAGTCACTTCAATACCAATTTTCTCAAGCTCAATAGCAAGACGCTGTGCCGTTCGCTCCTCATGTAAGGATACTTCAGGATTTTGATGTAAATCTTTGTACAGATCAGTGAGATATACTGACTCAACAGCAGTAATGATGTCGACAGACTGTTCATTTACACTAAACAACAACCATAGAATAGCAGGTAACATAGAATACATAACTCAGCAATTTGAATTCTAAAGTATAAAATCACCAGCATCTTTGTCGAAGACTATTGTCCGTTAATTCACATAGCGCCTTCTACCAGCATTCGATTATTCATAATCAGTAATTACATAGGCAAGGGTACTAGGAGCTCAAGAACTGACATTTTGTCACATCTATTAGCTGTTTTGTTTATTTTTGCAACCGCAAGATAAGAGGCTATGTACAACGATAATCCCACTATTGAGGACATCAAGAAAACTCATAATACTCCCCTCGGAGAGGATCGACAAGGTGAGGTGCTGGAGATGGAATCAGCTAAGTCAAGCAATAAGAAGTTTTATATAGAGAGCTATGGGTGTCAGATGAACTTTAGTGATTCTGAGATTGTAGCTTCGGTGCTGGCCGATAATGGTTTTAGCAGTACTCGCCACATGGAGGAGTCTGACTTAATTCTTATCAATACCTGCTCAATCCGTGAGAAGGCTGAGGATACAGTCAGAAGGCGTTTGCGTATATTCAATAAGGTTAAAAAGCAAAAGCCTGAGCTCATTGTAGGAGTGTTGGGTTGTATGGCGGAACGATTAAAAAAGAAGTTTCTTGAGGAAGAACAGCTCGTGGATATCGTAGTTGGGCCAGATGCATACAGAGATCTTCCTGGACTTGTAGCAGGCGCCGAAGATGGCAACAAAGGCGTCAACGTATTCCTCTCAAGAGAAGAGACCTATGCGGATATAGCACCGCTCAGACTAGGGAGCAATGGGGTGAGTGCATTTATCTCAATTATGCGAGGATGTGACAACATGTGCTCGTTTTGTGTAGTGCCATTTACAAGAGGCCGGGAGCGAAGTAGAGATGCTTTTAGTATTGTATCTGAGGCACAAGATCTATTTGACAGAGGCTACCGGGAGGTTACACTACTTGGTCAAAATGTTGATTCCTACAAATGGCAGAACCCTGAGACGCAAGTTGTAGTCAGCTTTGCAGAGCTCATGGAGATGGTGGCATTAGTTAGCCCAGATCTCAGAGTAAGATTTAGCACCTCTCATCCTAAGGATATGACAGATGATGTACTACATACAATGGCGAAGTACGAGAACATCTGCAACTACATACACTTGCCAGTACAATCAGGCAATAGCAGGATACTTGCGATGATGAATCGTACCTATGATCGAGAGTGGTACAAGGAACGAGTCGAGAGCATCTATCGTATCATTCCTGATTGTGCAATTTCTTCTGATATAATCGCTGGGTTTTGTTCTGAGACTGAAGAAGAACATCAAGAGACCTTAAGTATGATTGAATGGGCTCGATATAGCATGTCTTACATGTTTTTCTATAGTGAGAGACCAGGGACTCTAGCCGCTAAGAAGTACCCAGATGACATACCGCTCGATATTAAGAAGCAGAGATTGACCGAAATCGTAGAGCTCCAGAATAAAATCTCTCTTCAAGTGAATCAGAATGATATCGGCAAGGTCTATAAGGTCCTCATCGAAGGGGATTCTAAAAAATCTGTAGATGATTTTAAAGGACGGAATAGTCAGAATAAGATGCTCGTCTTCCCTAAGAAAGAAGGGCTGGCTCCAGGACACTATGTCCATGTACGAGTCGATTCAGTATCTAGTGCGACATTAAAAGGAGAGATAGTTTGAATATCCAAAGCGTAAAGCAGCGATTTGGGATAATCGGTCGGTCCGACGAATTGAACCGTGCCTTAAGTAAAGCTATACGAGTAGCTAATACGGATCTTTCCGTGCTGATACAAGGCGAGAGTGGAGTAGGGAAGGAAGTGATTTCTAAGATTATCCATAATCTGAGTTCACGGAAGCACAATACATTCATTGCCATTAATACAGGAGCATTGCCCGAAGGGACGATCAACTCTGAATTATTTGGTCATGAGAAGGGAGCATTTACAGGAGCGACCAGTGATCGCAAGGGCTATTTTGAGACGGCATCCGGGGGAACTATATTCTTAGATGAGATCGGCGAGATGCCACTTGATACACAGGCGTATCTGCTCAGGGTATTGGAGTCTGGTGAATACATCAAGGTAGGGTCTTCTAAAGTCCACAAAACAGAAGTCAGGGTAGTTGCAGCGACTAATGTCGATTTACTAGAACGAGTCAGAAAAGGAAAGTTTCGTGAGGATCTTTACTATAGACTCAACACCGTTCCGATAAAGATGCCTTCATTGAAAGAACGTAGAGAAGATATCTATATGCTCTTCAGAAAGTTCTCCCAAGACTTCGCAGAGAAGTATCGTACAGAGTCCATTCAATTGGACCCCGAAGCGAAGACGATTATTAATAACTATAACTGGCCTGGTAATGTTAGAGAACTTCGCAACGTAGTAGAACAGTTATCCATCCTCTCTGAAGATCGCCTAATTACTAAGGAACGCTTGATTGATCTTATACCAAATATTTTGCAGAGATATCTTCCATCCAAGATGGATCAGAATGGCACAGATAATCTGCATGAGAGAGAGATCTTGTACAAGGTTCTTTTTGACATGAAAAATGACTTGAATGATCTCAAGGGATTAATATTTGAGCTGATTAAGGCTAATGACTTGCGTGTATCGGATATAGAAGGATTGAGGCAATTGGAGTTAAGCTCAGCACAACCTAATTATCAATCTGTACAGAAAGAACATAGGACCTATGAACCATCAATGGCCACGTTTCGTGAGCCTGTGCCGATTTCGGAGAGTGGGCCAGTATTAGTGAACGACGATCAGTATGATCAAATGGAGGTGGTTGAAAATAATCTTTCGCTAGAGGAAATGGAGAAGGACTATATCATCAAAGCACTTAAAAAGTATAATGGTAGACGAAAAGAGGCCGCTAAAGAGTTAGGTATTTCAGAACGTACGCTCTATCGTAAGATTAAGTATTATGGTATATAGGATATTTTTAATTGCAGTCTCAACGATACTCTTCTCTTCATGTAATGTTTCTTTGAAGGGGATTACCATAGCTCCTACAATTAGCACCTTTTATGCTGATGTGTTTCAGAACAGAGCCTTTAATGCTCCTCCAGACATAGGGATACAGTTTACAGAGTCATTTAAGGAGATCGTGCTGAACAGCACTCGACTCAACTATGATGAGTTCAACCCTGATATTGAATTTAGTGGATCAGTCACAACGTTCAATGTAACGTCGATTGCACCTCAGCAGCAAGAAGACGGAGGTGTAGGGAGTGCACTTAATCGTCTGTCTATTTCAGTAGAGGTAGAGTATTTCAACAATCAGAATGAGGAAGATGCCTGGAAACAAAGCTTTTCCTTCTTTCAGGATTTTGAGAGCACAGAATCATTAGAGGATGTCCAAGACGAACTAATTGTCACGATATTTGATCAAATAAACCAGGACATATTTAATAAGGCCTTTACTAATTGGTAATGAGATCGCAGGTAAATAAGCGATATATTAAAGAGCTATTGTGCAAAGATCAAAACTTATAAGCTATATCAAACATCCAGAATTACTAGAAGATTTGTCTTTTGAAGAGCTACAGCGCTGGGTGGCAGAATTTCCATATTCTCAGAACCTCCGAACGCTCCTTGCGAAGAAGGTAATAGATGAAGGCTTAGAGGATAAACATGCTGACGTCCTGCATGATGCCGCATTGTATAGTTCTGATCGATCTAAGCTCTACGACACAATTAATACTGATCAAAAAGATCAGATTGAAGAAGAAACTGATGTCGAAGCTAAGTTGGAGAAAAATGCGGGGGCTCGGACACCGACATTCATAGAGAAGTTAGTTGCGGCTAGCAGCATTACAGTTAGTGCCACAGATCCAGTGGATGGTATCATTAATACTCAATCTGATCCTGACCCTTCAATTGAGCCGAACCAGAAGAAAATTGATGAGAGTAGCGTGGAAGATGAAATGCCTATGAGTGAGGATATTTCAGATGAGGTACAAGGAGAACAGGCTGTGACTGAACTTGCATTAGAAGATGTTCAGAGTGAAGAATTTGATTCGAATCTATCCGAAGAGGATGATGTACAACAAGTTGGGTTATCTTCTTTTTCGCAATGGCTTCTCGAGTTGGAGCAGAGTGATGATGAAGAATCCGATGACGATTCTGAGGATGGTGTTATCTCTGAGTCCCTAGCTAAAATTCTTGAATCTCAAGGACATACCCACAAAGCAGTCAAGATGTACAATAAGCTTTCATTGAAATATCCAGAAAAAAGTGGTTACTTTGCGGCCCAAATTGAAAAAATCACGAGCTGATGATTACATTTTTAACTGTACTAATAGTTCTTGTTTGCCTACTACTCATGTTGGTTGTTCTCATCCAAAATCCAAAAGGAGGAGGATTGGATTCTACCTTCGGTGGTGGAGGTGCTAATCAAATGTTTGGTGCTGCTAAGTCGACAGATATGATCGAAAAGGTCACATGGGGATTAGCGATAGCGCTTTTCGTGCTTTGCATCATTACTGCTATTATGGTAAACGGAGGTGGAGCAGCAGTTGACTCTGGCCTACTATCTCAGCCACAATAAGCGTTCTTTTTTAGACCATCTATAGCAATTGCAAGTTGAGAGTTGATCTCTATGCTTGAGATATTACCATGGATGATTACTGATTTTTTGTCATCTGTGTCCAGAGCTTTTTACATTTTGTCAGTGTAATGTCACTTTCATATATGTTAACTGCTATAATGTCAGTCTTTTGTCACTTGGCACAACTAATGATGTTAAAGCATATCGTGTTAGAATTATTTTAAAATCAATATTTATAAATCTATAGACTATGAGTTTCAAACCAATCAATGACCGGGTAGTCGTTAAGCCAGCCCCGGCAGATGAGAAAACTAAGGGTGGAATCATTATTCCAGATACCGCTAAAGAAAAGCCTCAGCGTGGTGAAGTGATCGCCGTCGGACCTGGAAAAGACGGAAATAAAATGACAGTCAAGAAAGGCGATACCATTCTATATGGTAAATATGCGGGTCAAGAACTGGCTTATGAAGGAGAGGATTACCTAATCATGAGAGAAGATGACATCCTTGTCATCCTCAAGTAGGGCTCTCCTAAGTTAACTCATTGATTTATTAAAAATTTAAGCAAAGAATAAGTTATGGCTAAACAAATAACATTTGACACGGAAGCACGTGGCAAATTAAAAGCAGGAATAGACGCATTAGCAAATGCTGTCAAAGTAACGTTAGGCCCTAAGGGTAGAAACGTCGTAATACAAAAGAGCTTCGGAGCGCCCCAAGTAACTAAGGATGGTGTAACTGTTGCAAAGGAAATAGAATTAGAGGACCCTATCGAAAACATGGGAGCACAGTTGGTAAAAGAAGTTGCTTCACGAACAGCTGATGCAGCGGGTGATGGAACTACTACTGCTACTGTATTAGCTCAAGCTATGGTGACTGCAGGAATGAAGTATGTTGCAGCCGGAGCTAACCCAATGGATCTTAAGAGAGGTATCAACAAAGCGAAAAGCGCTATCATCGAAGACCTCAAGTCTCAGAGTGAGGTTATTGGTAATGATTTTGAAAAAGTTCAGCAAGTTGGTGCGATCTCAGCTAATAATGATAATGAGATCGGTTCATTGATCGCAGATGCTATGAAGCGTGTTTCTAAGGACGGTGTAATTACCGTTGAGGAAGCCAAGGGTACCGAGACGTATGTTGATGAAGTGATGGGTATGCAGTTTGATAGAGGATATTTATCTCCATACTTCGTGACTAATGCAGAAGACATGAAGACTGAATATGAGTCTCCATTGATCTTGATCCATGACAAGAAGATCTCTAACACACAGGATATCATACCAGTATTAGAGAAAGCTGCTGGAGCTGGCAAGCCTCTATTAATCATCGCTGAAGATGTAGAGAGTCAGGCCTTAGGTCTATTAGTAGTTAATAGATTAAGAGGAGGATTAAAGGTGGTTGCTGTTAAAGCACCAGGTTTTGGTGATCGTAGAAAGGCTATGCTTGAGGATATTGCAATCCTGACAGGCGGTACAGTGATCTCAGAGGAGAAAGGATACAAACTTGATGCGGTAGAATTAGAACATCTAGGTACTGCTGAGAAGGTGACTGTTGATAAGGACAATACCACAATTGTTAATGGTGCTGGAACTGAGGATGCTATCAAAGCAAGAATCAATCAGATCAAACAACAGATCGAAACAACTACTTCTGACTATGACCGTGAGAAATTACAGGAGAGGTTAGCTAAGCTTTCTGGTGGTGTCGCTGTATTATATGTTGGTGCTGCTACTGAGGTCGAGATGAAAGAAAAGAAGGATAGAGTAGATGATGCGCTTCACGCTACACGTGCTGCTGTAGAGGAAGGTATCGTTACCGGTGGTGGTGTTGCTCTAATCCGTTCAATCAAATCTCTTGCATCTGTAAAAGGTGAGAATGAGGATGAGAAAATGGGTATACAGATCGTAAAGAAGGCTCTAGAATATCCGCTTAGAACAATAGCGTTCAATGCTGGAGTTGACGGCTCGGTAGTTTTACAAGCTGTTCAGAACCGAAAGGGCTCTGTAGGTTACAATGCTAAGACCGACAAGTATGAGGATCTAAAAGCTGCAGGAGTAATCGATCCAACTAAGGTGACAAGAATAGCTATTGAAAATGCTGCTTCTATCGCAGGTATGGTGTTGACGACGGAGACCGTCATTAACGATATTCCTGAAGACAAACCTGAAATGCATATGCCTCCAGGAGGGGGAATGGGAGGGATGATGTAAGATCCTTTTCTCACAATGATATATTGTAGGGTTATCCATGTTTGGATAGCCCTTTTTTATTGCATTTATTTATTACATTTACATTTAATATGTTTTTTACCAGATAAATTACCTAATATTTTTTTCAAAAAAAATGTGATATCTCTGTGAGCAATCGTCCTTTCTCTGAAGAGCAGTTTCAAGACACCTTCAAAACCTACTTTGGCCCACTCTGTAATTATGTCAATAGTCATATTAAAGATTGGGAAGGAAGTAGAGAAATAGTGCAGAATACTTTCATGAAAATATGGGAGAATAGAAGCAATATTGAGGTGACCACAACTGCAAAGACATATCTGTATTCGGCGGTTAAAAACCGAATGATAGATTATATAAGAGCAAACAAGCGCAGGGGCGAGGTCGAAGACGATCAAACCTTTGACGAAGCAGAACAAGATTCCGAAACAATGGACTCTATGATTCTGCGTCAAGAAATCTTGAAGTCTTTAGACAAGCTCAAACCCAAAATGAAAAAGATTTTCTCTTTGTGTAAAATAGAAGGTCTTACCTACGGAGAAGCAGCAGCCTACCTCGACGTTTCCAAAAGAACAGTAGAAGATAATATTGCAAAAGCACTCGTCTTATTAAGAGAAGATCTGAAGCAAAATGAAAAAGTTTATAATTATTAGAAAAAAAATGTGGTACTTGATTTTTCACTCGTCTTAGAAGCGTAATGTCAGAAATAAAAGATAAAGACATATTAAATTTCTTAGAGGGCAATCTCTCAAAAAAGGACAAAGAAGCCATACGTACATGGGCTTACGAGTCGGTTGAGAATGCGCAAGACCTCGCCTTTACTCAGAAGATATATAAAGCTTCTAAAGGGCTAAAGGTCTACAATCCTGTCGATGCCGACAATGAGTGGGCTTCGTTCAAAGAAATAATGTCTGGCTCTGATACTACGAGTTCTTCAGATAAAAAATCAGTAGTAACGGATGCTGCAGCAGCAACTGTAGCTGCAACAACAGCGGCTTCAACGATACCGTCAACACCTAGTGATGTAGATATTCTTAACTTCCTCGAAGGTGATCTTACGGGATCTCAAGCAAGTCAAGTAGACGCATGGATTCATAGTGGAGACCAGAATAGAAGTCGTGATTTTAATATCTCTAAGAATATTCTTGACGAGTCTAAGAATTTAGGAGGATACAAAACTCCAGATGTTAATGCTGAGTATCGTGCATTTATTGAAAAGACAAAAGCTAAAGCAATTGACAATGTAGTTCCGATGACGACTACAGCAGCCGCAACTACGGCTACAGCAGTTACTGCTGCGACAGTTGCTAAACCTGAGGCAACCAAGTCAACGTATCAAGAAGTAGCTACACCTACTTATGCTCAAGAGCAACAAGAAGAAAAAGAATTTAGGATAGTACCAGTCTGGGCAAAGTATGCTATGGCAGCTTGTTTGGCCCTACTTGCTGGATTCTTTCTTTGGAATACGGGGATAGTCGGAGGATTATTTGGAGGAGGATCTCCAGATGATATATATGAAGAGTTCGCAACCCAAGTTGACCCTGCTGGTTTTGACATGATTGACGGGTCTATTATTTCCTTGGAGGAATATTCCAGCGTGAGATATCCTGGTGATATTAAAAATTTAGATGAGCGTAAGCTATACTTAGATGGTCAGGGAAGGTTTGATGTTGCCTCGAATAAGGACAAGCCATTCATAGTGGAAGTGGATGTAGACAAAAATGGAGACAATGATATCGCAGTCTATGTGATTGGTACAATATTCAAAGTGTACGCACATGAGGATTATATCAAAGCAGTAGAGAATATAGAAGGTAAGGTTAGAGCCTACTCCATTAAGAACCCTGACGTCTATGTTGACATGGGGCCTGGCGATCGCTATGGATGGGATGGTGTCAAGTTCGTAGACCTTAATAAGGAGTTGATAGTTGAGGAGGATAACTCAATAGAGTATGACATGTTATATGTACTCGATTACTTAATGGCTAATTCTGCTTGGAAAGTGATTTCCTCTCCTAATATGCCTTTCGATGAGAAAGGAGTAGTCAACATTGACTTGGACAAAGATCTTGAAGAAATATTAAACGACCTTAGAGATCGAGCCGACTTCGATTACATCGAGCTTGATTGTGAGAATTGTTATCAGATCACTCGCTTCGAAGAGTCTTACTCACAGTAGGCTTAATATATAGGGACCCAATATCATAGTCCCTATAGCTGCAGCACCAATAGAGCTTATCAATACAGCCCCGGCGGCGATATCCTTTATTTTCCCGATTCTATTATCGTAATGAGGGTTTACATGATCACAGATTAACTCAATTGCTGTATTCACAGCCTCGGCAGTAAGTACTATTGTGATGCATAAGATGATGAGGCACCACTCTATAGGTTCGATTTGTACAATGGCTGAAACTATGATGGCAAGAGTGCCGATCAACAGCATAACCCGAAAGTTGCTTCCTTCTACGGAAAAAACAATGCCGTTAAGTGCTTCTTGAAACCCTATTTTTCCCTTTTTATCGGTTTGTTTCAAATTCTTTTTTAGCTGATAAATGTATCTCATTTTGAACCAAGTCCCGTATTTGTTGACCTCTCGAATTGTATCGTCTGACCTATGCAGAAAATTACCGCATTTCTCTAAAAAACCTTTGAAATCTTTTTGGCAGTAGAGATATAGTTAGTGTATATTTGCGCTCCCTTAGGGATTGGTGCTATTGAGTGCTAATTTTTTGGA
>CAZDHV010000018.1:0-24273 GCA_964505335.1 uncultured Saprospiraceae bacterium
TCTACCAAATCGTATGATGCGATGGCCCGGTAGGGTCATCAACACGCTTGTAAGTGTGTGCACCAAAGAAATCTCGCTGCGCCTGAATCATATTAGCGCTGCTCTGAGCCTGCGTATACGTATTGATAAAATCACTCGCCGCAGAGAGACATGGAATCGAACAATAAGTCTGATGCCCTTGAGCTACGATCTCTGCAAGGTCAAGACGATGTTTCTGTACAACATCTATTAAGTCTGAGTGCTGCAGTAATCTTTGTGTAGACCCTAATACTCCGATCAGGTCCTTCATCAGCTTGGACCGGATGATACAACCATTAGTCCAGATGCGGGCAATCTCCGAAAAGTTGAGGTTCCAGTTATAGGCTTCTGAGGCAGCATCAATGAGATGGAGACCTTGGTGATGGTTAGCAATGCGGGCTATACGATAAGCGCCCTCGAGCTCCACAAGATTGACTATCGAAGGCTCTACACCGAGACCATACAACTGATCTGAGTTCGCTCTCTCACTCTTAAATGCAGACGTATATCTCGCAAACAATGCACCTGTAATCATCGTAATCGGAACCCCTAATTCTGCGGCAGCAATCGTTGTCCAACTTCCCGTACCCTTGTTGCCGGCCTTATCCAGTATCTGATCGATCACATATTGATCGCCATCTTTCTTACGCAATATCTGAGCACTGATCTCAAGAAGATAACTGCCCAAATCCCGCTCGCACCACGCATCAAATAGATCTGCGATGGCCTCATGGTCATGCCCGCCAACGTAGCGCAGCAAACTATAACACTCCGCTATCAGCTGCATCTCGGCATACTCTATACCATTGTGGACCATCTTGACGAAATGTCCAGCTCCTCCCTCTCCGACATGAGCACAACAGCCATTGCCCTCTGAATCTTTGGCAGCAATAGCTTCTAAGTATGGTGCAGCCTTGCTATACGCATCCGACGATCCGCCAGGCATAATTGATGGGCCTTTTAATGCTCCTTCTTCTCCTCCAGATACTCCTGTGCCGATGAACTCAATGCCGTGCTCAGCGAGAAGGGCTGCTCTCTGGTCAGTCTGCTTATAATGGCTATTGCCACCATCGATGATCACATCTCCTCGATCCAATAGTGGGATCAACTGCCCAATGACCGCATCAACTGGTTTACCCGCATTAACCATGAGCATCACCTTACGTGGCGCTGCAATAGAGTTGACGAACTGACCTAAGTCATCAAATCCAGATGCTTCTTGCAACTCAGGAAATGACTTGACAAAATCTACGGCAACATCCTCCTCTGTACCATCGACATGGCGGTTAAACAGCGATAACTTAAATCCTTTGTTGGCTAAGTTCCTACTGAGGCTCTTGCCCATAACTCCTAATCCAATAAGACCAAATTCTGATGACATATGCTATAGTTGATTTGTGATGTTAGTAATGATTAGTTCTGGGTCATCTATAATATTGACTGTTATTGCTCCCTTCGGCTTTTCCCACGTGTCAAATTGCGACTGCAGCAATTCTGGCGGCATAAAATGGCTTTTCCGTGACGTGATACGCTCATAGATCAACTCAAAACTACCCTCCAAGCTTACCCAGTAGAGGCTATCAATGTCAGTCGAGAGTATGCTGCGGTAGCTTTCCTTGAGTGCAGAACATGCGATGACACATCCCTGATTGCCTTGTTCCTTGATGCAATGTTGATTAATAGCCTTTAACCAAGGTGCTCTATCTTGATCATTTAGAGACTGCCCCGATTGCATCTTGTGTATATTGGCTTCTGGATGAAAGTCATCTCCATCATAGAATGGTATGGATAGTCGCTCAGCCAGCAACTGACCGATGGTAGACTTACCACTACCTGATACACCCATGATGATATAGATTGACTTCAATACCTCTTAATTACAATGACGATTGACAAATGTACATCATCATATCAAGTCCGCGCTAATATTCTATCGCTCCTGATCGCTAAAGTTTCGCTCAATGAATCCGAATACGCTCTTCTCATAGTCTTGACCACCTATCTTCATCAGGTTAAAATGACCCGCTCCAGGCACAATAAACAACTCCTTATTGGCGGTTTTCAAGTTGTCATATAAGTCCTTGCCGTATTGAACAGATATGCTTTCATCGGCGTCACCATGACCGATAAACATCGGAACATTGATATTCTTGACGGATTCTATGGGCTTAACCTCATCTGGATCGAAACCTGCCAACACTCCCGCCCGCTTGAGGGCGTAGTCTGATATAAATCGCATCCCGAGGCCTCCAGTCAACCGATCATTATAATCATATATGATATCATCTAACTCCGTAAATGTGCTTTCTATGATACCAAAATCGATTCTAAGATCCAGCTCTAAGGCTTGGATAGCGATAGCCCCGCCGAGAGAATTTCCCCAGATTCCTATTGCAGATTCTGGTTGACGCGCCAAAATTGAGTCGACAATAATCGATATATCCTGTTTCTCCTTGTAGCCATAGGTGACATAGTCTCCTTCACTTTTGCCATGTGCGCGACCATCAAATAGTACAGACTCTATACCCTTGGAAGCCAATTTATGAGAAAGCGGCAAGAAGTGTTCTTTGCACCCCCCGATGCCATGAATTAATATCATTACTCCTTTGGAAGATTCGGCGTTGGCTTTAACCCAATAGCCGCTTAATACTATGCTGTCATGTGACATCCATTGCAATGAATCGCTCTCAAGATTTAGACGTTCCGGGGTCATGTTACTCCTGACACGAGGTGGTTGGGTAATCGCTATCGGTACCACCATGTATACCGCTACATAGACTAAGATTAATACTAAGACTATCACTGAGGCAAGAATCTTCAACCACTTACGCATACCCTGTTATAACGTTAGTCAACATTTCCTCATTACTTAGTCAATTCGTCGGATGTCTAATCCTGTAATAATATCTCCCCAATTAAAACAACTCTATCTATAAATCTGTACTATTCCTGTGAGTTCATGGATCAAATCGTGGTGGAACTATAAATGTCCCAGGTGTCGACAAGGAGATATCTTCATCAAGCCTATGTCCTTTTCTGATCCAGTTAACATGCCTAAACACTGTAAACTCTGTAATCAGCGAATGGAACCTGAACCAGGGTTCTACTATGGGGCGATGTTTATCTCCTATATCTTCTCGGCTTGGTACTTACTCCTACCCACTCTGCTACTGGTATTCTATTTTAAGTGGTCAGCGAACTCGGCAATGGCTTTCACCATATTTCTAGGACTCATCTCCTATACCCGAGTGATGAGAGCCAGTAGATCATTGTGGATTCATATTAATGTCAAACACGACCCTCAAGCCGAACAAGATGCTATAGCTCAACTTGTTGCAGAGCCTAACTCATCTGACACTTGGACGCCCAAGAGCTCCAAATAGTGTATTATTAAGTAGGCAAACTGATCAGATATGGTTAGTTAGGCAACATATAAATTGAATATGCATTCAATCGATTTAAAACAGCAATTTAAGGACTTGGAGACCTTCATATGAGAGTCTAGGCAGAATCTCGTTGATTCGATTTCCATCCTTTTAAAAGAGAAAGACATAAAATTTCTTTCCATTTATTTTCGGGTAAAGTCTTCAGATTCATTTTTTGAAAAAATCGAAAGAAAAGAATACAAAGACCCATTAAATGAAATTGAAGATATTGAGGATGAGGAGTCAATTCCTCTATACAAGTCGAAAATAAGAGATAAGCAGTTTCAACAAATGATAGAAGCCTTACAAGATGTATATGGTAAACCAAAAAATACTACAGCCAAGTAATTTATGAACAAACAGAGATTGTACAGTCCAGCCGACTTATAGATCACTGACACGCTTCAAACTGAGCCTTTACCTCCTCTAACTTAGAGAGGCTCTTATCTCCCCACGTATAGTTGAGGTAGTTGATCAGGTTGTTGATGCCTACCGGTGTAATCTCCTTATTGCCTGGCATATTCACGGTTTCCATGACCTGTCCCTCCTTGCCATTGACAATGAGGCATACCAGTTCTGATTGCTGTGTCGAGAGGTAGGCTGATTGAGTGATATCGGGAAACATCTTACCCATACCCTTACCATCTGCCATATGGCAGTTGCCGCAGTTGACTTCGTAGATGCGTTGGCCTTGGACAAACTTGTCATTCTGGCAATATGACGATAGCGTCGCCATCATCAGAACCAGTGTGCTGATGTATATTTTATTCATATTCTCTGAGTAGGATATCAATGTCCTTCATAAGTTTACTGATCTCCTTGGGTTCGGTACCATCACCAAAACTCCGGATACGACCTGCTTTATCAATTAAGAGAACCTTGCCGCTATGATCAAACCCTCCGGGCGCCTCTTGATCTTCATAGGCTGGTACGAAGTAATCATCAGCTATATCAAGTAGTTCCTCCTTATCACCAGTGAGAAACCGCCACTTATCGTGGTTCACCTCCATATTATCTGAGTAGGTCTTCAGTGCTTCTGGCGTATCTCGCTTGGGATCAATAGTATGTGATACCAATAGGATATCATCATTATCGAGCACCTTATCATAGATACGGAGCATCTGCTTCTTGACCTTAGGGCATATAGATGGACATGAGGTAAAAAAGAAGTCCGTAAGGTAGATCTTACCTGCTAAATCTCCATTACTCACGGTTCTGCCGAGCTGATCTGTAAAGCTAAAGGCTCTGATCTCATGCTGAAGAACTGTGCCGTCGAGTTCGGTACGATCACCGATATACGGTAGTGAATCAGACGAGTTGTTCTCCTGACAAGAAATGAACAGCACTGTCGCTGCGAATAGAAGATACTTGATCATTTTGAATACGTTTTTATTAGTAAATCTGCCTCCTGTAACGATTGTAGCATCTGATCACTGACTTTCTGGATTTTGACTTTTTCTTTATTGAGATAGTTGAGATTTTCCTCAAGAGTAGGAAGTTCTGGCTTATCAAATTCGTGCATCCATGACATCATGGCTTCATCGGCCTCATCCAGTTGTTCTATTTGCAGGGTAATGAGCTCTTCATTGGATCCATCCTTGAGCTTCCTGAGTTTTTTCTTCGCTCTATTGATATCGGTCATCTTAGGCATTACCTCATCATGTATGACCATGACCTCATCAAATAGCTTTTCATATGCGGGATCTTTAGGGGGTCCACAAGAGACTATTATTATCGAAAGTAGGAATAGGAATAGTCGAAATAATCTCATTTAATACATTTACATTTTAAACAGAATGAAAGCACAGGGGTTTTCCTATTAGAACAAAACTATGTCTGACAGAGCGGTTATACTCTGGTTTAGAAACGACCTTCGCCTTCAGGACAATGAGGCGCTCAACGAAGCTTGCGATTCAGGAGCTACCGTCTACCCTATTTATGTATTTGACGATCGTGTCTTCAAGGGCAAAACTAAGTATGGTTTTAGAAAAACGGATGTTTATCGAGCCAAATTTATCCTTGAGTCTGTATTAGACTTAAAAAAGCAATTGCAGGAAAGAGGCTCGGACCTAATCATTAAACTAGGCAAACCTGAAGAAGTCATTTTCCACCTCGCCAAAGAGCTCAAGAGTTCATGGATATTCTGTAACCGAGAGCGTACTGATGAGGAACTTAAGGTGCAGGATGCTCTGGAGAAGAGCTTATGGTCTATCGGCCAAGAAGTCAGATATAGCCGGGGTAAGATGCTTTATTATACTGCCGACCTACCCTTTCCTATTACTCACGCTCCTGATATCTTCACGCAATTCCGCAAGGAGGTGGAAAAAATTGTCCCCGTACGTCCACCTTTAGCCGTTCCTGAGACGCTGACATTAATTGAGGACTTCGACTTTGGTGAGGCTCCCACCCTTAAGGATTTTGGCTTCAGCGATGAGGACATCGATAAATCCCAGCGCACATTGCTCGCAGGTGGCTGCGAGGCTGGAATGGAGCGATTGAAACACTACTTCTGGGATACTGAAAGTATCACCAACTATAAAGAGACCCGCAATGGATTAATCGGTCTGGACTATAGCAGCAAGTTTAGTCCATATCTGGCTCACGGTTGTCTATCTCCTAAGATGATCTATCAAGAGCTTGCGCGCTATGAAAAACGGGTGAAGAAAAACAGCTCTACATACCATCTATTTTTTGAGCTGCTGTGGAGAGACTTTTTTAGATTGATGGCTAAGAAACACGGCAATACCATATTCCAAAAGGGTGGAATAAAGCAAGAGGAGCGCAACGAGCTCACTGATAACTTGTCACTCTTCAAAATCTGGTCTGAAGGGCGCACTGGCATACCATTTATCGATGCTGCCATGCGAGAACTTAATACGACGGGATTCATGTCCAATCGTGCCCGTCAGAATGTGGCGAGCTTCCTGGTGAATGACTTGCATGTCAACTGGCAAATGGGCGCAGAATACTTTGAGTCACTGCTGATAGATTATGACCCCTGCAGTAATTGGGGCAATTGGAACTATGTCTCTGGTGTGGGAAGTGATCCAAGAGATAATAGGTACTTCAATATCATCCTTCAAGCCAAGCGATATGATGCACAGGGCGAATTTGTGAAGCACTGGATACCCAAGCTCAAGAACTTGCCTTCTGAGTTCATCCATCAGCCACATCTTATGTCAATAGAGCAACAGTCCGAATACGGTGTGATACTCGCCAAGGACTATCCTAATCCTTGTATTAAGTTGGAGGAAGCGTAACTCAAATATTCATGAATGGAGATCACTGGTGATCGACTACTTATACATCATCAATGTGTCCAGGTCTAAGCGCTCTTGTACAAATGACTTGAGCTGTTCGACTTTAGCATCATCGCTAGCCTCATTAGCCCATCGAACCTGAAGGATCGGAACATCCATCCTCAATTGATCATCCGAGAAGGTAGTCATCTTACCTATGCCGATTTCTTCAAGATTAGGATACAGTATCCTGAGTTCATCATTTACGTCTGCGAGTTGTTGGCTATCAAGTGGATTGGTATTAGCCTTTAACATTAGTCGAGTCTGTTCTGCACGTATATCCTTAACAGCCTTGAGTTGGTCATCAAGATTCTGAATATTTTCTTGGAGCCCAGTGAAGTCATTGAGATCAACCTCCGAACTTGCTAAGATTTCGATACTTACAGATTCCATCATCTCTGGATAGAAGCTGGTCAAGCAATCCTTATACTCGGGTAAATCTGCTTGAGAGATTTGATTTCCGTAACACTTGAGATACAGCACCTCATGGCCATCCTCGTATTGGTAGAGTTGGTAGGAGTCGAGATACTTCTGCTTGTCACCGAGGCAATTCTTGGCGAACTTATTAATGGCGGCTTCCTTTCGAGTATCCTCGATTACGCTTAGGAATATGAGCACACTAGGAATAATCAAAATCATACTGAACAGTACGATTAATATCTTATTGCGACGACTTCTGGCTTGAACCATATACTGAGTGTATGGGAAGCGCAAGAATCTCACGATGACATATGTCGAAAACGACACAAAAAATGTGTTGAGGAAAAAGAGATAAAATGACTTGCTTGCTATGGCTATATTGCCCGAGGCAAGTCCATATCCTGTTACACACAGTGGTGGCATCAAGGCTGTGGCAATAGCTACTCCAGGCAAGGTGACAGAGATATCCTTCCTCGCTATTGATATAATGCCAGCAATGCCACCGAAAATCGCCACAAATATATCTAAGAAAGTAGGTCGTGTCCTGGACTGTATTTCTGCTGTAATCTCAGGAATTTCGAATATGGCAAAGTAGATTGTGCTTGTCAGCACAGCAATGATCAGAGCAGTTCCAAAATGAATCAATGACGTTCTCAGTGTTGCCATATCATTGATCCCCACCGACAAGCCGATACCCAGTATGGGTGCCATAAGCGGTGATATCAACATCGCTCCTATAATGACGGCTTGTGAATTTTGGCTAAGACCAATAGAAGCAATGACTATGGAGCACATGAGCATCCATGCATTCGCGCCCCCCATTGATTTTTTATTTCGGATCTCGTTTATAGTGCCCCTCTTGTCAACACCTTTCTCGAGATCAAGCACATCCTTGAAGTAGGCCACCGTATAAGCCCAAGCGTTCTTTAGATTCTGTTGTTTTGGCGCTTCATTGGGTGATGTTGATGTATTACTGTTGTCGTTATCCGACATCGCTAATGTCTTTGTTGTTGAGCGTCAATATGCGATCGCATTTACTGGCTATATCTTTACTATGTGTTACAATCACAAACGTCTGTTTATAGTCATTCCTCAGCTTCTGGATTAGATCGAACAACTCCTCAGAAGTACTGTCATCCAAATTGCCCGTTGGCTCGTCAGCAAATATGATTTTTGGATCATTGATCAATGCTCGTGCCACGGCTACTCGTTGCTGCTCACCACCAGAAAGCTGCGCCGGTTTATGGTTGAGACGCTCAGATAGTCCGAGGTAACTCAGTAGGCCTTCGGCCTTATTGATGGCAATGGATCGCTTAATGTTTTGTACTAGGGCCGGTATGATCACGTTTTCTACAGCCGTAAATTCATTAAGCAAATGATGAAATTGAAATATGAAGCCGATTTTTTCATTCCGCACTTTGGATATCTCTTTAGCAGACATTCCGATGATCTGTGATCCATCTAGATGCACTTCGCCACTATCTGGTGTATCGAGAGTTCCTAAGATATGTAGCAGTGTGCTCTTGCCACTCCCACTCTTGCCTACTATTGCAATGATCTCACTCTGTTGGACTTCCATTGAGAGGTTTTTTAAAACCTCTAGATCCCCGTAAGACTTGTTAATATGATTTGCACTTAGAACAGCCATGTTCCTCATTTCCTGATCTAAAGGTAGCTATAACTTCTCCAAAAACGATCCGCTATTCAAACCACTTTATGACTTCTGATTCGTTTTTCTTTTTGATGTCTGGCACATAGACTTCGTCTGCTGGATATCCTACGGGCAAGAGCAGAAATGGTCTTTCATTTTTCGGTCGATTCAATACTTTGGCGAGAAAATTCATTGGACTAGGCGTATGTGTTAAGGTTACTAACCCAGCTTGGTGGATTGCGGCGATCAGCATACCACAGGCTATACCGACAGATTCACCTACATAGTAATTATTAATCTTCTCATCGTTAGGGCCGATATCATATGCATTCTTGAATACCACGATGAGCCATGGTGCAATGTCCAAAAATGGTTTATTCGCATCTGTTCCAAAGGGTTCCAATGCCTTGAGCCATGAATCACTCATCCTTCCTCCATAGCTCTCTCTTTCCTCCGCTTCGGCGGCCTCTTTGATCTGATGTTTGATATCAGCATTTGATACGGCACAGAATGTCCAAGGCTGCTTATTAGCTCCCGATGGCGCAGTGGACGCAGTCATAATAAGTGATTCGATAACTGACTTTGGAACTGGCCGATCTGAAAACTCTCTAATCGAGCGTCTGCTTGACAAGACTTCAAGCAATTGATTAGATCGTTTCGCTGTTTCTTCAGGTGCTATTGCCGCACCATGGTATCTGATATGGCGATGGCCATTAATTTCTATTGAGTCCAATGATCCTATGATTGATAGATTATTAAAATGATATCAATATAAGGTCTCTGTAGACAATATTGTTGAAGACTTAACAGATCTGTAGTAGGTTCAATAATTCTGTCCTACAATTCTTGATCACTAGAATCTATCCGATTGTCCCATACACTTACTATCCCGTCATGTATAACCTCACATTAACAAATAAATAGGCTGATAATGATTTTGGATTTGTAGAATTCCGCCAAATACTAGACTAATATGCAAGACAATGGTATGCCATAAGTTCTGTCCAAAGCAATCGTGCTTTTCGCGCGCTCAAAAAGAGTCTTACAATTTTACATATGTCGTGCATAAGACATTTTTTATATGCATATTTGTAATGCGTTAAGCGTCATCTCAATGGCATTTGCGCTCAATCAATGTAATCACATCAATTTAATTTCGAAAAGAGCTTTCGAGATTAGGTATTTATCGAAATACAAAAAATTCTACTGGGGCCAATGAATGGCCTGCTACTATTTATCGCACACAAACCTTTTTTAATAATGAAATTGACGAAGATTTTATTTTTCCCCTTACTGGTACTATTTATAGGATTCCAATCGTGTTCAGATGACGATCCTATAGATCCATCACTAAATCTCACTGAGGTGTCTGAGCTCTCCCCAGAAGTGCTGACAGAATGGACCAGTTTATACCTTGATTTAGATCGATCAGCCCGTGGTATGAGACCAAATGCGTCGGCACGTGCTGCGGCATATGTCAATCTTGCCGCCTACGAAGTAGCTGTTGCAGGAATGGCAGACTTTAGTTCTAATGAGGGTCGATTACAAGATTTTAACGTGACAGATCTTAATGCAACTGTTGATTGGAACATTGCACTTAACGCAGCATATGCTGATGTTATAGAGCACTTTCTCTTTACACTACCTGATGCCGAGGCGGAACGCATCGGAGCATTCGAGACGGCATTTCTTGCCACCCTCTCCAATGGTGTAGACGAAGAAATCATCAACTCCTCTATTCAATGGGGAGCAGCAGTAGCCCAAGATATCATTGCCTTTAGTCAGACTGATACGGAAGCCGAAACGCAGATTCTCGATCCTCAGCCAACTAGCTATGTTCCGCCTGTGGGAGAAGGATTTTGGACATTTAGTGCAGAGCCAGAGCGTGCATTGTTCCCATTCTGGGAGTCTGCTCGAACATTTATCGTCTCTAATGATGAGACGACAACAGTGGCTCCGATCCCATATAGCACAGATCCAACTAGTGCGTTCTATCTGGAGATGATGGAGGTCTATAACGTAAATAATACTGCCATGGCAGAAGACAATGAACAGCTATGGATCGCAGAGTTTTGGGGAGATGATGCCGACGGACTGACATTTAGCCCACCTGCACGTCAGGTCTCAATTGCCAACCAACTCGTAGAATACTATGACTTAGATCTCGCCGAAGCGCTTCACATGATGGTAAAAGTAGGATTCAGTCTAAATGATGCAGCAGTTGCAGCATGGAGATATAAGTATGAGCACATGGTGATGCGACCGAGCGAATATATCCATGATTTCATTGATCCGGAGTACCAAACCAATCTATTCAGATTAGTTTTTTGGCCTAATCCATCGTTTCCCGGATATCCATCAGGGCACTCCACATTCGCCTCTGCAGCTGGCGGTGTATTCATAGACCTATTTGGTGACGATACGGATTTCACCGATGTTTCTCATGAGGGAAGAACTGAGTTTAGAGGATCACCTCGCAACTTCCAAACGTTCTCTCATATGGCAGAAGAAAATGCCTTCTCGCGCATCCCTCTTGGCGTACATGTCCGTATGGACTGTGTGGAGGGACTTAGACTGGGATATGAAATCTCCGATGGCATCAACGATTATGACTTAACAAGATAATTACGGAATGTAACGAATTGAGTAATTATTGGGCTTGCATCATTGATGTGAGCCCTTTTTTTTTTATTCAATTGATGATTGAAATAACAAAGGCCACCTATTTACAGAGGCAGCCTTCATTTCAATCAATATAAACAGAACTTATTATTCTTATCGGGCAGGCAAACATGGTAGAAATGCTATACCGAAACCTGCACTTATCGTTAGCACATTACTCAGCTACAGTAGTAACTCATGTAATTCTATAGATGCTTATCATAAGCGCTATTTTTTTTAAAACTCCCGTCTGATAGGTGTCGGAAATGCTAAAGCATAGAAGGATTTGCGCCAGAAGGAGGACCTGCTTCACTCGAGAATGTCGCATTGACTAAGGCTATGAATGTCAGCAATCCATACTTATCATCATCATCAGGATTGTAGACAATAAAGAGCTTGTCTACGACTCCCTCAGGCATCTGAGTTAAGGGTATATGAATTAATCCAGTTTCGGATTTCTCAGCAGGTGTCGCCATACGACCAGACCCTAATAGCTGGCCATCAGGACTGCCCGCTCTGATCTCGAGTTCAAATCCTTTATCTGGTGCGGACTGCCAGCCAGAAAGAATATTGACGGATTTTACCCCAGAAAGATCCATGTTCTCAAAAGCAAAAGATCCTCCGTTGCGAGGCAGAATCAAGAGTTTCATCCCACCGAATTCGACAGGGTTAAACGCATCTACATCTACTGCACCGCCCATATCAAAAGAACTATTCTTAAGAGCAAGTTTTTGGGCTCCCGTTAAAGCCATGACTCCCTCATGCCCATTATCAGTATAGCTTGCCGTAATGACCATAGTCTTACCATCTGATCCAGGTGGTGGCGTAATCGTGCCGGAAGGCGGAAGCGATGAGCTTTTTTCCCCAGACAAGGACTCTATATATTTTGCGATCAGCTGCGCATCAGCTTGGCTCAGATCTGGATGAGCTGGCATGTTAGTCTCACCCCATACACCAGTGCTACCATCTATAATCGTCTTGACGAGATAACCTGTGTTGTTTGGTTTGTCCTTGTACCTCATAGCAATATCTGTGTACGATGGCCCTATAGACTTATCTGCCGCCTTATGACAGGCGAGACAGTCAAGCCCCTTAATGAGATTCGCCCCCAGGGCTGCATCTGAGATTACTTGGTGTCCTGTGTTTAGCGCTGCCTCATCATATCCTGCGATATAGTCTACAGAAACGAACAATTTGGACGGATCTAATGTAGTTCCCTCCTCTACGTCCGAAACATCCACGGAGTATTCGACAGGAACTCCTGGCAGATAAAACGATGAGTTGCCGCCATTCAGAGAGATCTTGACGTCCGGCACGGTGTTACCACTGACTATCGATACTGGCGTGCCAGTTCCGATCATTTTTTTATCATCAGCAGCTTCTACCTGGATGTTGTATTGCCCTGTCTCCTTATAGGTATAACTTATACGAGGATCCTTAGACTCCACAATATCTCCATTGCCCATATCGTATCGGTAGGTGATCGGATCACCCTCTAAATCGGTCGCAGCTACCTCAACATTTACTGTCAACGGGCTTGTGCCAGATACATGATCTACTTGAACCTGATCGATAGTAGGAGGAAGATTCTCTCCATTGTATTTGATATAGGACAAGCCCGAATCTTTGTTTTTAGAAAACCATCCCTTACCGTACTCCAGTAGGTAAATAGTCCCATCATCTGCTATTTCCATGTCGATTAGACTATTCAGTTCGACATCAGTTGCGAATGGATCAACATTTAAGAGCTGCCCTTCCTCATCAAATGATGCTGCCATCATCCACCCTCTCATCCAATCATAGATGATGGTCTTACCATTGTAAAAGGCTGGTGGCGCATTGTCTCCCGCATACATATCACTGTATACTGTAGGTCCAGCCATGGCATTACGACCGCCACTTTCAACAGATTGGTGAATGGTACTACTACCATAGTCATAGAATATGTAGGGTGGCTGCGCCGGCGGTAGTACCTGCAGGCCAGTATTATTCTTAGAGTCATTAATGGGTTTCAACGGATCAAATGCTTCACCTGATTGACCATTGCTATAGTCATAGTCATGATAGGGTTTGTTGTCAGCAATAAACAAGGGCCATCCAAAGTTTCCGGCAGCTGTGGCTACGTTCATCTCATCATAGCCACGAGAGCCCCTTATTCCAAAAGAATCTTCTCCAGCATCTGGTCCAACATCACCCCAAAAGACCCAGTGTTTCTTAGGCTCTATCGATATGCGATATGGATTGCGATGACCCATAGTATAGATCTCTGGTCGAGTATTAGCCGTTCCTTCTGGAAAAAGATTGCCTGCAGGAATATCGTAAGATCCATCTTCATTTACCTTGATACGGATTATTTTACCTCTGAGGTCATTGGTGTTACCGCTTGAACGACGTGCGTCGTATTGTTCCTTACCAGGCAGGTCATTCAATGGGGCGTATCCATTGTTGACATACTGCGCATCAGGTTCGTCGAATGGTGTAGAGTTATCTCCTGTAGATAGATATAGCAATCCATCACTGCCAAATGCAATCGATCCACCCGTATGGCAACAGATTTTGCGCTGACTACCAACGTCTAAGATGACTTGCTCGGACTCCATATCAAACACGCCATCCTTAAATTTAAATCGAGATAGCCTATTGACCCATTCATCACCAGTAGGACTGTAGAATGTGTATATCCAGTGGTTCTCAGCATAATTGGGGTCTTTCTGCAATCCCATAAATCCCTCTTCCGCATTAACACCTGGCACACCGCTCACGCAGTATACGTCTAGCTTAGCCACGTCAGTGAGCTCACCCGATTCATTATTGTACCATTTAAGTTCTCCCCTACGCTCGGCAATGAGCACATCCTTATTCGGCAGGATGGTCATCTCAGTCGGTTCGTAAAAATCTCCAACAGCCAATGTCTCTTTTGTAAATCGCCTCTGATCTGGAGGATACTGAGATGTAGCCTTACGGTAGTTCAGCTTCTTGCTGTCGCCCATAGCATACGCTATTCCCGCTGATAAGTGCTTGAGATAGAGTTCCTCCTCATAGCTCTCTTCAGTATGACCTAATGCGGTATAAAACGCTCTGCCTCCATCGTACTCGTGATACCATGCCATCGGATGATAGTCGCCATTTTCACCACCCTCATACGAGTTCTCATCAACAGCGAGAATCACATTGACATCCGGATTCATATTGTAGAAGTTATAGAGCTCATCTACACGAGTCCATACTGAATCCTGAAAGAAAGATGTCGCCGCAAAAGATTTGTCCTTAATGATGAAGTTAGCCTCTTGGGTGGCGGGATGACTCTGAAAATAGGCGCCCACTAGATCTCCATACCAAGCCCAACCGTACTCAGTATCCGCCGCAGCATGTACACCAACAAATCCTCCTCCAGCTTGTATGTATCGTTCAAAAGCAATCTCCTCATATCGGTTCAACACGTCCATCGTCGTATTGAGAAAGATCACAGAGGAATAAGCTGCCAAGTCATCATCATTGAACAAGTCGCCATTGGATGTAGTATCCACTTGGTATCCATTCTCAAGGCCTAACTTCTGTATCGCTGCTATCCCGTTGGGTATACAGGAATGCCTGAACCCTACCGTCTTGGATATCACCAATACCTTAGGCCCATTGTCTGCACTTTTGTTGAAATAAAAATATCCAAATAGAAGGGCTGCAACGACTACTGCTAGTAGAAGTAGAATAGTTTTTTTCATAACAAATTATCTTAACCGTTAGGCCAATGACGTTAAAGATAAAAGCCAAAGCGACAATTCACTACAAGCGATAACTAATTTCGATTAAGTGCCTTTTTTCTCAGCTTTATAAATCGTCGAAATGCCGCCTGCTTGGGGCATGACCTCTACATTGGCATAGCCTACTTCTACGAGAATTTTCTTCAGTCGTTCACCGTACGGAAATACGTGCGCTGAATCGCCTAAGTAGCTATAAGCTCTCTTATCAGATGAAAACAAACGACCGACCAGCGGAAGGACAACCTTAGTATGTATCCAATATCCCTGCTTCATTGGAAATGACTGCGGAACGGAGGTCTCTAATATCACTAATGTGCCATCTGGACTGAGCACACGGAGGATCTCCGAGAGTCCCTTTTTAAGATCTTGAAAATTGCGGATGCCATAGCTCACCGTAGCCGCATCAAACGAACCGTCGTCATAAGGAAGGTTTTCGGCATCGCCAAGCTCAAAACTGATCAAGTTCTCCAACTTTTGATCTTTGATTTTTTGTTTAGCCACTTCCAGCATTCCTGAGCTGATATCAATCCCAATAATGCGCTCGGCTTGGGTGCTCTTCATTAGGATTGGCATGTCGCCCGTGCCTGTTGCAATATCCAATATAGAATCAGGTTGCGAATCTGCTACAATCTTGAGGACTTTCTTGCGCCACCCTACGTCCATCCCAAAGGTGATCAACCGATTCATCGTGTCATAGTGCCCAGAGATATTATCAAACATCTCAGTGACCTGAGATTTTTTATCGGTTGCCTGATCTGAATAGGGCTTAATAGAAGTCTCCTCGGACATAGCTATTACTTAATTGAAGATTGCACGAATAAATAACATGGAGGGCGACTAAAAGATGTTCCATAGCCTCATTATCTATTCTGGAGTACGATCGCCATGGTGATCTACGACTAAATCAAAGATCACTACCTCACTATAGTTGTTAGGATCATCTGTAGCATCACCCTCCCGACCCTTATTGCTTTGAGTATAATTGCCTGCCTTGAAGTACACATCTCCATAGTTGAGGTCCATAAGAACAGGATCCTTGCCGTCCTTGACAAGGTACCTTCCCGCAGACCTGTTGATAAAAGCGTCTTTAAGCTTGCCATCTTCGCTATAATAACAGTAGTGTTTTCCATCAATCACCTGGAAGATCACCTCATGAATCGTGCCCAGTTGATACCCCCGTTTAATCGTTATACTATCTCGAAGTTTGCCACCATTAAAATTTAAATAGAGGTGGTCTTGATCAAGGCGAAGAACCATCGAATCGTCTATGCCTTCTTCCTTATTCCCATGTATCTGGGTGGCAACGATATGGGGCTTTCTCATGGTGAGATGGGTAATAGCCTGCTTTACATATATTACGTGGTTGCCTTGTGTAGTCCAAAATATGCGCCCTGAGCCATCCTCCTTGAGCTCCCTTAATTCTGATCTGACATTTTTTGAGTTAGGCGTAGTACCATTATTTGATCTTATTGGCACTCTGAAGACAATACCATCACCTGCAGAATTGACATAATAGTACTCTTGATCATCGCCATCTACAGTATAGCACAGATCTTTTTCACTAGAGCCATCTGGATAAGTGATTTTCCATTGATTACACTGGGAATAACTTTGTCCATCTACACTATTAGTATGCCACTGATTCAATAAATCATGTGGCTCTTGTCCTACAAGTACGGATGCCAAGAACATCAACGACGATAGAATGAGGAGCTTTTCAGTAGATATCAATGCCAGACGATCTTTGTCAATATTAAAACTCATGTATTCGATTCAACAATATACGTTTCTTATGTGCCAAAGCCCATTGTCGTGGGAATTACACTGGCTACCTAACAAAGGTACCGTCTGCCGAGAGATATATGTTACTCAATGACTAAAAAGGGAGACAAATTTAAAATCTATCTCCCTCGCTATGCAATGTCATTGCATCTGGCGATACTACTGACCTTCATTCAAATATTAACTTTGACTGAAAGGTGGTCATCTCCCGCACGCAAAAACAATTAAACTTATAATTGAAATTTCTTTAAATCAGATATTTGTGCTGTTCTGTATACAAATTGCCTAAAAACCCGCATACTCAATAGAGAGATGATTAAAACTATAACTACCAATGCCGCGGCATGGCGCACCTATGATTGGTGGTACATATTTATTTTAAAATGTGAAAAAACAAGGCTGATTATTAAAAAGGCAGTGATATCAGGACTTACAAATTCACAGTTATTCATCTCGGTCAAATAGTCTATTGACATTCTTCTGCACAGAATCCAGCAGAAATTCATAGGTCAACAATAGGGTCAATGAGTTGTAACCAAAAGGGGCATCCTGCGTATTAAGTATCTCAAGATTGGGAAAACCTGAAAAGACCTGATCACTCTGTCCAACAGAAAAACCCCAGTCCAATCCAACGACAACGGAAGAATTGGCACCATCTATCTTACAGCCTGCGGCGAGATGCAACCGATCATTATCGGCGATATGAATCTTGGATTTACTTGGGTCAACAGCACCATTTTGGTAATTGATAAAGTTGGTTCTGAAGCTACTCATAAACTCTAATTTATCAGACACATGCCGTGCATATCCCACGCTGAGATTGGCCACGGATGTGGATCCACTTTCAAAAATGGCAGTCTCCTCTACCCGATCATCGATAGAAAATAAGTCATAGGGTTCTACTCCACTTATGACGTTTAGGTTAGCCCATAATTGCGAGGTTTCGTCCAGGGTAGTGGAATATCCAAAGCTGAACTCCCACCCATATCTCAACTGCGGAGACAGGTCAAAATCGGTCAAATTGGCGAGATTAAACTGGACCTGATTTACTGTGATGGTAGAGTTCTCGACACTACCACTGGAATTTACCGGGCTATATCTGGGCGTGGTAACCACTAGGCCAAATCGTTGATTGCCTCGCTCATATGCAGCACCCAGTTTAGTAACCATCGACAATACCGAAGAGTACTTGAGATCAAAATTTTCGGAGAAAAACTGATCCTGTAGGCCAGTATTTAAATCCACCCGCTCGGACTGAATGTTATATCGATATTCTGTGCCTAACACACTCCAGTAGTGACTGATCCCAAGGGAAAAATTGTCGCTGACTGCAAATGAGGAACCGATGCCTATCCATGTTTCATCGCCTGAATATCTATAGCTGAAAGACTCAGTATCTACTTGGTCACCATTAATGGTCTCATCACTATAGTTCAATGAGCTATCCCATCTATCCCTCTGCAGCAGTGTCACCACAATCTTGAAATCACTGATATCAGTGCTATAGGTAATGAGAGTAGGATTGAGTACGAAGTCCCGTGACTGCGTCTGTTGATTAGCACCAAAAAAACCATTGTAGTTATAGGAACTATAGTTGGGCATCAGTAATGCTAAGTCCAGTGACTTGTCCTCTGCATATCTGAGTGCTGCAGGATTGTAATAGACCATGCTGTGATCCGCACTACCTGCTGTTACGGCACCACCTAACAATGTGCTCCTTAAGCCATACTGTTGGGTATTGTAGAAGAAGCTCTGTCCTATGAGCTGCAGACCACTGAATACTAAAAAGAGCGCTACTAGGTGTTTCACAAATGTGGATATTAAAACGAAAATATGCTATATCCACAATACTACTCAAAAAAGTTGATGGCTATTCCTGATCTCTAACGCCTGCATAATAGAAACGCTGCTCAATGATCTGCCCATCACTCCATCGCTGCATAAAGGCTTGATCAAGGATCTTCTTACCGACTTGCTGACTATTAAATGTGATACTCATCCTGCCCCATACCAACTGCTCTTGTTCTACTATTACTACCTCTGATAGAGATGTAGTAATATCTGATACCTCTTGAGATAAGGTTTCTTCCTTCGCTCTCAAGAGCTTCTTTCCTTTCAGTGCTTCCTCGTAGTTTTCGTACTGCTCGATATTGGGATGATAAAATTGATCAATGGCAGTGAGACCTTGGTTAGCTAGTAGGAGTTCTGCAAATGCAGAGAAAGATTTATGAAGAGACATAGGTTACCGAATTGTTGATTAATTATTAGTCCTTTAGTCTTTCTCTGGCGGCAAAGAATTAGACCTGGTATTGACAAGATTTGACACACAACTGGTCATGTCTCCCACATTCAGCGCATACTCTTGTGATACTTTAAGTCCACTATGGTATTGAGCTGGAATCCATTGAGGCATATTGCAGATTGTCTGAACCATTAGCGAGTCAACTGTACTATTCTCAGTTGGCCAGAACATCTTCGGATCGACGATCTGTCCCGCTTCATCCACGACAAACTTCACAGCAGCCATCTGGTATAACTTGAAAGTGCTATCAGGGAGATGCTCCAATAAACTCGTTTTCAGATACTCCGCTAAGGTCTCCTCGGACCCTGGGTAACGTGCATCAATATCAGGATTGACAGGGAGTGTATACTTAATTTCTCGCTCTGGATTATTGGGCAAAGAATTATCCGGAATATACTTAATGGAAACGATGACGTGAGAGTCATCATCCACAGTTGTCAAATTCTGCTTCTGTTCAGTTGTTAAGTTATCATCAGACCCGGTAGCGATTCTCTCGATACCATCATGTCTTGTTTTCAATTCTACGGCTCTAAATTCTTTGACCCAAGAAGGCTTATAATGCGGGTTCAGATCCACGATATGGTCAGCAGCAGCCAATTGTCTCTTATTGAGCGACAGTGGTGCATCGATTACATCAATCTCACATTGGATGTCAGTCAATAGTGTATCTATACCTGTGACAACATCCTGCGCAATAAACAGTGTTGAGCTCAATAGTATAACGACGACTGAGGCTAAACTCCTTCTGAACTTGTTGTTATTCATCCTATATAAATTAACGTAATTACTTGGATTCATAATGTAGCACAGGATCAAGTTACGATGTTTTAATCAATGTAAATTATTGTAAAAACAGTGTAAATGCCCACCTGCGCTACTAATAATGAGATAGTTTTATACCCATGCTCAGAGAATTCGATTGGATGATTATCATGAAGCACGTTCTATCTGTTTTCTTGGTAGCTGCCTGGACTGTGGTTTCAGTAGCACAAGTACAAAACCCTTCAGATAAAAGTGAGATCGTAGCGATGCGCCTAATCGGTCATAAGCTCCTAAGTTGCATCGGTGATGATAGCTCCAGAGTTTCTGCGATATCACAAAATGATCAATCCTACACTATAGCATTTGAGCAATCATTGAGTATCAACCCCACCGATCTCGAACTGATCGTATCGGAGGTCATATCTACTCACCATATAGCAGACGACTACTGGGTAGAAGTGTTCAGCTGCCAACCAAGAGAGCTCCAACACAGCTATCAAGTGGGTCCCCTACTGGGTACGATACTTACTTGCGCTGGCCGAATTATGCCCACTGGTTGTTATGAGGTCGTAGTGACCTTATATACGCCTGAAGACGATACGATGTCGATCACGCCGATGATTACCTATATCCCTCTCCTCCTTATACTTGTAATAGGAATAATCTCTTTGTATCAATGGAGAGCTAATCGTATGAGCCTAGCTCCAGCTCAACAAGTGGACAGAGAGTTGATCACCATTGGAGAATCAACCTTTGACAAGAAAAACATGCAGCTATCCTATAAGGAGGAGACGATAAACTTATCTCATAAGGAAACTGAATTGCTATATCTCCTTCATAACTCGGCAAATACACCAGTCGAACGTACAGAAATACTCAGAGCGATCTGGGATGATGAAGGAGACTATGTTGGCAGAACTTTGGATGTATTCATATCTCGCTTACGCAAAAAGCTGCACGCCGATCAATCTATCAAAATCATGAATATCAGGGGCGTTGGATATAAGATGCTGATAAGCGATTGATTAAAACTCAACTAATAGTAGTTGAACCCAATTAAGTTAACCCTGCAATAACAGATCATCAATAACAGCACTGATGAAAAATTCAGACACGTCCAAAATCGATCATTTGCATTCAACGTCTTCCACGATCTAGCTAACTCCAATGGATAGAAGCATACCATAAGAGCTCCTAAGGTCGTCAACCAAAGACCTATTTTATAGAGGAGCGGAGTACCCGTTGTTAACGGAATGTCCATAGCATAAGCTAGTAGCAAGAGTCCAAAACCAATGATTGATCCAAGACTTCCAGCACTTAGGGTCGAAGCCCATTTTAATCTTCGGTTACGTTTAGCCATCCACAGTGGTCGTACTAACAACCCTATAAGCATGCCTACAAGGGCAAGTATCATAGAAACCCGTAATGTCGTAGCTGACTCAAACCAGTTGATCTTTTCGAAGGTCCAAAATATGTGCTCATTCATATAAGTCACTCCCTCCGCAGAGGAGAACCCAATAGTCCTATCACCATCTACTTTTCTATAGGTATCCCTATCTATGGGCTCATAAAGGCTCCCTCCGAAAGACAATATGCCATTACCGGCGTGCTTAACGAGTGGTTCGTTGATTCCAAATAGCATTTGTCCTCGTTCGAATGTTGACTTAGTTCCTGTCGTATTTTGATATCGCCCCGCATAGTTATCGGCTTGCTTTATGGCTTCATCAATAGACATTCCTTTTGGTTCAGCTTTGTCTCTTTCCATCACTAACTTGTCTAGGACATCATAGATCACTCTGAACGTGTAAGCGGCATTTTCTTCGCCACCGCTCTCTGACATGAACAAACCAATATGTAACTCGGGGAAAAGAACGTAATAAGAACCAAATCCATCTATACCCCCGCCATGATTGTATCCTGTATAGCCACGATACCGTTCTATCATGATACCATATGCCATGGACTGATAGTCATGATTAGGATTAAAATGAGGCGTCGTCATTAGCTCAAAAGAGGACTTGCTAATGATCGGTGTGCCGGATACGCTACCACTATCGAGCATCATCGTCAAGAACTTACTCATATCTCGACCTGTGGTGTTCAAATTGGACGCGGCTGAGTTAACGAGTGGTAATCGTTGACGCTGCTTAAACTCACCATCCCAATAGTACGGTTGTACCGGATTGTCAAGAGGATTTTCTGCAGTGTGTTGATACACCGTAGAATGTGTCATACCGACTGGCTTAAGAATATGCTCAGCGACATAGTCAACATACTTCATCCCTGACACTTGTTCTATTAGCAATCCAAGTATCCCAAATCCCTTATTAGAGTACATGAATACCTCACCTGGTTTGAACACCTGATTGCTGACGGAACACGCTACGAATGACTTCATGCTTTTCTCTTTTGTGGCATTATGACATATCCTAAATCCAGAGTTCTCCATGCCTGCAGTATGAGTCAATAAGTGATGTATGGTGAATGAGTATGGAGCATTCCAGACATATTCATCCTCAGGAAGATAGGTTCTGATATCAGCATGCAAGTCCAACTTTCCTTGTTCGACAAGTTGCAGAATAGCGATCGAGGTAAATGTCTTAGTGATTGAAGCTACTCTGAATTGTGACCGGACAGAATCGACTGGTTTGTTGGCTTCTATATTCTCATAGCCCGTTCCGGTTTCATAAAACAGACGGCCATCTTTCACCATTGAAAACACGGCTCCTGGCACATCAAATTGTTGTTTAAAAGAATCGACTCTTTGATCGATAATTTTGATGAGCTCGAGACTATCGATGGTATTGACTTGACCGTCTGCCAAGCAGGTGCTAAGCGTTATAAAAATGATGATGATATACTTCATGACTGCTTTTTTGAATTGAGAAAAATGGTTGAATGGAAGATTAGCTTTTAAAATTCTGTGTGATCGTCTCACCATTAATGCTGATGCTGAGATTATAGACCCCTCGTGGATGATGGCCTCGTTTCCATTTGAAATTATTCCATCCTTTTCGTAGTGGTTTATCTACGATCGTTGTGAGTGTTCTTCCTTGTGTATCTCTTATGAGTATTTCAACCATGCAGTCATTGTCCGGCACTAATACTCCAAATTTCAATCCCCAGTTTTTATCTTCTCTCCATATCATAGCTCCTTTGGGCAAGTCACCATCTAGATTCTGAAGAAAATCTATGTCATCATTCGAGATAAAGTTCCCTAAGAACTTCTCAACAAAAGAGCGTTTTTCATGACCGCTCTCTCTGAAGTCATGTATCGAGTTTCTCAATGTATCGTATCTGATCTCATCTTTACCCGTCAGTGTGAACACCAATGAGTTGTTACCATTCTGAGTATCAATGACTGCCGCTGATTTTTTGTATTTCGGCGTGTCTTCCATATTGACTAAGTTGGTAACGTATAACCAGGCGATATACTCATCATCCTGCTTTGAAAAATATTCTATATATGGATGATTCTGATTAATAGGCAAGGTAGGATCAAGTGATAGCTCATAGTGTTCCTTGTTAAACTGCCCTGTGATCTCAGCGACAAATACTAATGACAAAATGACGGAAGCAATTAAGTATTTCATGTTTGTAGAATTTTATGAATTAAGAAGTGATGCTATAAATGTATCGACGTATGACGCTCCAATATCATGGTACAGATAGAGGTGCTGTTACTACCTATGTATGGCTCACTTTGCGCTGTGTGGGCATCGTTGATTACTAGTGATCGTCCTTCGTCATGTGCTATCGTTCGTTCGTAGGTCCGTGACGAACATCGAACATCTGCTCACTGCCAAAAACATCATTCTTCGTTACCTTGATAATCGATATGGCCGGATCTCAGCAGCTAAAAGCAATTGACTTAAATAGATTGATGGAGTTCAACACCCAGACTCACATCATCTATTGGCTTGTCATAGTTTTCTTTTGGCCACTGCTTTATTTTATTGCTGATGGCGAGTTCTGGGATCCACTTATCAATAAGCTCGGATACCTGCCTTCTCAGCTCTTAGTGAGCTATGTGTTTATCTATTACCTCTTGCCACGTCTGTTTAGTAGACGGCTTTGGTCATTTTTTGGAGGTCTCCTATTAGTGACTTATGTAGCCACTGCCTTAGCACGATTCATGAAAATATACTTCTATGAGACCATAGTAGGCTTTCACTCTGACAAGGAATCTATTCTA
>CAZDHV010000019.1:0-24032 GCA_964505335.1 uncultured Saprospiraceae bacterium
GCCTAAGATATAAACGAAATGCATAAGCTACAATAACACTAAGCTAAGCCCTCAATAGTTTCTTGCTACTTGAGGTATATGATTTACGTGCTATAGCAGACAACATACTTCGCCCAGTATTGGGCTTGATCATGGCGTCCTCACTGAGTTGATAATAATTGGTGATGTTCACTGACTTACAGAAGTGCGCTACACCGTCATGAGCTCCGATATAATTAAATATCCATCCTTGACCCTTCACACAGTCTATCAACCGACGGACAGCATTGATACAATACTTCTTAGAGCCATTCTCTACCCCATCTGATATGATGGTGACCATCACCTTCTCACTAGTATTCAGTTGTGCAGATCGCAGCATACCTATCGAGGACCCCAGACAATCTAATAATGGAGTTGTAGAGTTCGGCCTATACTCTGTAGATGACAATGGGTCAATCTGATCTGCATATTGATTATAGCGATGCATCTTAGTACCAAGACCATTAAAAGAGAACAAAGAGATCTTCTGACGCTGGCCTATGGTACTATCTGCACTGTGATTGTTCTGAATAGTTAGGATCGTATCATTGATACTTTGGACAACCGTTGATTTCATCTTCTGCATTGAGGCGCTCTCGTCGACGAGTATTAGATTGTGAAGGATGTTGTTAGTGTGCTGTGTCATTGTTGGGATGATTTATTGTGATGCAATATCTGAGCTACCGTGCATTGATCATGCATGATGATTAAACATAATATATAATACCCTGAATAAAAGTAGGATAGAGCTCTATTTGTGATCTTAGGGTAAATCCCTAATTAGCTGTAGCGTTTACCCATATTTTGAATGACTTCTTGCATCTCATCTCGCAAGGACTGTGGCTCTAAGACCTCTACGCCCTCCCTATAGGAGAACAATTCACTAACCAGTTCAAAATTAATAATGACGTTTAGGCTAAAGATCGCATAGTCATCTTGCTCCTCAATTAAGGTCTGTGAGGAGTGCATTGGCCGAGTTTTAAAGTATTGTATCTGTAGGCCAGTAGCCATAAGTAAAATCCGCTGTGGCGCTGAGCCAGGAGAGATTGTCAATCCGATGACATCACTGAAGTATGTTGCCGCATTAAAACCCTCATCGTGTATATACGCAGTCAAGCTTTCCTTAACCTCTTGTATACGGTCGAGAGCCAATGTTCTGATCTGTTCCTTATCATGATGATAGCCTATCAAGTACCATCGCTTTTGAAACTCCTTTAGTATATATGGACTCATCAGGTGGTTGCTGCGCTTGCGACCAAAAGGATGATACATGATGCTTACAGCTTGCTTCTCTCTGATATGATTGTACAGATGATATAACCACTCCTGCCCTGGTGCATCCAGAGGATGATCAAAATGAATAATAGACTCAGCGCGATCTACTCTATTGTCTATCGTGTGCTGCAACTTGGTGATAATGGATTGTACTCCCATGACATCTGAGAGCCCGCCAAACTGCTTTAATATTTCGAGGGCTTGGTTGAGTTGAGACTTGTCTTCTTTATTAATAGCTACTTCACTGATCGCATACCGTGGATCAGTATAGTAGTAGGACTTTTCTTTCCTATCATAATCTATAGGTGCATAATAACCTAATATGTCATTGTTGCGCATATCAGCGAGATCCCCTTTGATTGTTCGTTCTGATAGCTTAATATCCACACCTGTCGCAATGCCGATCTCTCTGGCACATTCGGCTGCCAGCGTGCGCCAATCCCACCGACCATTACGGTCACGCAGACAGCGATCGATAGTTCGGTATCGGATAATTGCATGTTTATTAGTGGGCATCTAATGTAGTGTTAGTATAGTGCCAAGGCTATAACGGCAGCAGACCTTATAGACGACTGCTCATAGATGGATTTAACAAATATAAGCATACTACAAGGTCTAATCGGCTAATAGTGTGCGATTAATATATTTTGAATTTTAGTATAAGACTTTTTTTAGGATATTTTTTGATTTCATTTTTGAGAACACGATGTGCTTATTATATTCGACATATGAATCGGGTCTTACTATCTATCATTGCCATAGGTCTATCTTCCTATTTGGTTGGTCAGGCGTCCCTATTCACAGATCTCTCCGGTTCAGCACTTGAAGCAGAAGTAATCGCCAACTATAAGCCAAAGTTTGTTGAAGTATTACCACGAGCCAAGCATATCCTCCTTACGGATGTATTCAATCATAATCACCAAGTCAAGACATTTTATACCGAGACGGAGTTTAATGTGCCTCTTGATGAGAAGTATCCCGTTTACTATCTTAGTCGAGCATCTTCGCAGCGGAAGGCTGTACATATAGATCATATATACCCTCGGTCCAAGGGAGCCAATGCATCTTTTGGAAACGCATATTCTGACTTGTATAACCTGATCCCAGTAAGAGGAGATATCTTATCACAACATCGTACTATCCTCTACAAAAACATACCTGATCTAACCACTGAGCACTGGATCAGTAATGATCGTGAATTTAAGAGCACCAAGTATCTCTCCAATGAGACTATCGTAGACTATAACGAATTTTATAAACCCAATTCAGGTGAGCTCTGGATTGAACCAGCAGAACATCTTAAAGGTGATGTGGCAAGGTCTATATTCTATTTTTATACCATGTACCGTGATGCTGCGGTTGAAACAGATGCGCAGTACTTTGATGAAATGAGATCGGATCTATGTGAGTGGCATAAGTCAGACGCTGTAGATAAATCCGAACGTACTAAGAATCGGCGAATCGCCTTGCACCAGGATAATAAGGTCAATCCATTTATCCTTGATCACACCTTGGCTGATCGCATGTATTGCAATAACGATATTTCGACTGCTGAAAATCATGACTATGCCTTCCTTAATACTGCTAACGCAATTAAGGACTTTGATCCACGCATTACAACTCTCAGAGGCACCCATAATCAGCTTGACATCAGCAATATCAAACCGGGCAAGTATTCTCTCCGCATTTTTGCAGAAAATGGTCAGAAGCTATATCACATTGATGAGGAACTGGATTTCTTCAACACCATCAATCTGTGGAATGTAAAAACTGGTAGGTACTTCGTACATCTCTTTAATCTCGATACAGGCCAGAAGTATTCTGATGTCTTAGACTTGATTGAGACCAGGTAGAATTAGGCCAAATCACTTCACCTCTTGCTCTATAGTCGTGACATTAGCACCATCATAAATCTCTATGCGGTATATACCCGGTGATAGTACCAATACCTTATTATCATTCTGATACTTCAGTTCTACTCTGTCCATTGGTACTGAGTTGGTTTCGCCTATTGGAAATGCTGAGACCAACACTGGATAATCAACAATTTCTTTCTTGTTGATCTCCACAGCACGGCGTTGACCATTACGATACATCCAATTAGGGCGTCCATTATTATAAACAGTTCTCGGATGAACTACTTCGACATCTACATGAGGAGTTAAGGACACCAGCGAGCCGCTCGCATCTGTAAACACTGAAGGAGCTGATACATTGATACGTCTGAGTAATGGGTGTTCATTATTGATAAATTTCTCTGTGAAGTTGTCTTGATAGATGGTAAGAGGGTCCAGTCCTGTCTTAGTCTTTAAGTAGCTCGCCATCCACTGAGACTCTGAATTTTTCTTCAGATCCGACTCTATGGCATGATGAAAACCACAAAGGATCACAATCTTGGCATCTGGGTTTTCGCTTAGGTATGAGGAGATATTATCTGCTTGTATTTCTTCTCTACCCTTCTCTCCTCCTCTTGTTGTTCGTTCATAAGGAAATAGCCGATAGTCCAACTTGAGTGCTTCTCTGACAACATTGCCCATCTGCGGTTCTAAGGTGTAGGTTCCTGTGATTGGGTGATTCAGTGGATAACCTCTATCATGAAGCATCGTATCAGCTAAGCTGTTACCAGGATAGCTTGACAAGGTCTCCATCCCTAAATGCCCATATCCGATCCTAGCCAGTTCGGTAATGAGATCCAAAGCAAATATTCTATGTTGAGGCTTACTATGATTCTCGCTGATGATTACGATTCTATGGTGACTAGCTGATTCAACAATAAAGGGTAATGCATCCTGTATACTTAAACCACCAAAGTTGATTGAGTCTACACCCCAGGATACATCAATATCGCTATATGATGTAGATGCACGATAATCTCCTATAAGAGAAGAGAGCAGGGCTGCTCTGGACTCATAGATGTTACCTTCAGCAAGATCTTTCTCAATTTCATGTGAGAATTTGGGCGAATACGGATGATTTTGAGCAAGACTACAATAGTGAATTGCTAATAGGAATATTAGCGTACTTAGTGCCTTCATCATAGACAATTTGAGTTAAATATTAGGCTTAAGGTACAACATTAGGTCAATGGATCTTGCGCCAGATGAAGCAATAACAATTCTTTATGAGCATAAAAAAACCTCGGCAGGGAGCCGAGGCAACTTTTTAATAAACCAATCTCATAAAAAGGAAAAGATTATAATAAAAAGACGAAATCCATCATTAGCCCATAAACTTGACATGTCCGCAATCAACAGTAATCACATTGACATGCCAGTCAATCTTAGTCACAGCTTTTCCTTCGTATGATAGTAGATAAAAAGGGTACGTTTTCGTCTATCATTAACTGCATATGCAGTCTGTGCTAAGATCAGAGTTTAAATCTTTATATTCAATCGTTATTGAATGTGTAATCGTCTGATAATATGTGAATATACACATATTATATTTTATAATATATTGTTTAATCTACATTTTCATGTAGAAAAGAATTATTAGTTTTTTCTATGGGGCTTTCTCCATCGGGTCCTACCGTAAATGAAGATAATCTCCGTGCCTCACGAGCCGCTTGGACATCATCAAGGTTTACTCTACGGCGCTTATATGCCGGCTCATTTTCCATATCATTAATCGCCTGAGGATTATCAAAACTTGGAGCTATGGTATTCCGCATATAGCTGCGTCGTGCATCTTCAAGCTTTCTAAATCGCTCTTTCTCTTCATCAGAAAATGAGACCTTCTGAGGTTCTGATGCCTCGACATTTCCATCTAATGAATAGGAGTCGTTCAGCGCTTCAATTGTCTGCCTAACATCATCTTCTTCAAAATCAAAAGTATGCGTATTCTCACCTTCTATTGCACCAACTGAAATCCCATTGGACTCTGTCCACTCCTGTGATTCATCTAATGGCACACGTACTTTAGTCTCTTTTGTTTTTACGGTGTCATTAACCGCAGAATTTGCTCTAAATCCGGTGGCTATCAATGTGACACAGAGTTGCTCACCTAAGCTATCATCATGACAATTACCCCAGATGATATTAGTGCCATATCCCGCCTCTTCTTGTACATAGTCTGTGATCTCAGCAACCTCTTGCATGGTCACCTCTTTTTTACCCGAGGTGATATTGAGCAATATGTGCTGCGCTCCACGGATATCATTATCCTCAAGCAATGGAGAATTCATCGCCTCATCAATCGCTCTACGTGCACGCTCTTCGCCTTCGGCAAGACCGCTACCCATTATTGAGATTCCCGAACCTCTCATCACCGTGTTGACATCCTCAAAATCTACATTGATATATCCTGGAACCGTGATGATTTCAGCAATACCCTTAGCCGCAGTAGTTAATATACTATCCGCTTCAGCGAATGCCTCCGAAAGTTTTAGATTACCATAGATTTCGCTCAATCGATCGTTAGATATCGTGAGATATGCATCTACATTGGACTTCAGTTCTTCAAGCCCTTCGAGTGCATATCGCTGTCTGCGGTTACCCTCAAATTTAAAAGGAAGCGTGACTATGGCAACAGTCAGAATCCCCATCTCTTTAGCCGCTTTAGCGACTACAGGAGCAGCCCCAGTACCAGTACCACCACCCATTCCAGCGGTGATGAATACCATCTTAGTACCATCATCTAGAAATCGCTTGATGTCGTCAATAGATTCCATGCAGGCCTGCTTACCTACTTCTGGTTTAGAGCCTGCACCACGACCATCGGTCAAGTTAGGCCCAAGCTGTATCTGAGTTTCTACTGGACTATTTTCGAGCGCTTGTATATCTGTATTACATACGGCAAAATCAACACCGGTTATACCTTGTTTGAACATGCTTGCGACAGCGTTTCCACCACCACCTCCAACACCAATTACCTTAATAATTGAGCCGTCTCTCTTCTTAAAATCAAACTCCAAGGACATATTTCATCATTTTTAATAAAGTCAATTTAAAAGTCAGTGTCAGGAGCTGCTTCAAAAAACTCCTTGGTATAGGTAAATATCTTCTTGATCCACTTATTCTCCTGGTCTTGATCCACTGGCGAATCCTCACCATTCAAGACTGCTTCTTCAGTTATTTCAATTTGCTTTTTGATCTCCTCATTATTAATAGCATGGATCAAGAGGCCGATACCTGTGGCATATATTGGACTAGCCAGCGCACTGCTATAGCCATGAGCTAGATGCTCGATAGGCTGACCTTTTCGGCAATTCATTCCTGTATGATACTCAGCAAGTAGGTTGATATGCTTCAGCAATGATCCACCTCCTGTTAGTACAAGGCCAGCAATTAGTTTTTTCTCAAATCCTGATCGGCGGATTTCCCAAAATACATAATCAAAGATCTCTTCTACACGTGCTTGAATGATGCGAGCTAGATTCTTTTCAGAAATCTCTTTATGCTCACGACCTCGTAGGCCAGGGATCGTTATTATTCTGTTGTCGTAGATTTCCTCCGCCAGCGCTGAACCAAATCTCACCTTCAACTTTTCAGCTTGGTCATGCATAACCGTACATCCTTCTTGGATATCCTTGGTGATCACATTACCACCAAATGGTATTACTGCAGTATGGCGTATGATACCATCCTTGAATATGGTAATATCAGTAGTTCCTCCTCCTATATCGATAAGGGCCACACCTGCTTCTTTCTCTTCATCCGAAAGCACTGCTGATGCAGATGCAATCGGCTCCAGAGTTATATCTACTACGTTGAGACCTACCTTCTCAACGCAGCGCAGGATATTCTTTGAGGCAGAGATCTGACCAGTAATGATGTGAAAGTTAGCTTCTAATCTAACCCCTGACATACCTACTGGATCGATGATATCTCTCTCATCGTCCACAGAAAATTCTTGTGGAATAACATGCAATATTTTATCGCCAGGCGGCAGAACCAATCGGTACATATCATTGATCAACTTATCTACATCTTCGACGCTGATCTCAGATGTCACATCACTGCGAACTAGTAGTCCTCTATGATGTAAGCTCTTGATATGTTGTCCAGCAATACCTACATGAATGTCATGAAACTTCATTCCAGCATTGCGCTCTGCAATTTCAATAGCGTCGCTAATCGCCTTGACAGTCTTATCTATATTGGAAACGACACCACGAGATACGCCTTCAGAAGCAACCGTACCTACTCCGATTATGTCGATCTTGTCATACTCATTTCTACACCCTGCTATAGCACATACTTTAGTCGTACCGATATCAATCGCTACGACAATGTCCTTAGGGTCATATGTAGACTCAGTTTTCATCATTTCATTTTTTATGGCCGTGGCTGTGGCTCAAGTGTCCGACCTACTATCTGATTCTTATAGGAGATATCTAGTTCGTCGTACTTACCCCACATATTGTCTTTGGCCATTTGCTTATAAAATCTCTTTAGATTATAGGATAGCTTTCTTTCGAGGTTATCCATATAGTCTAGCACTATCTTATGTTCTCCGACTTTAGGAACAAGCACTATTCGTCCTGATCGCTCAAAATGAATTTGCTCTATTAGTGACCTGAGAAAATCATCTTTATTGATGACTGATCCAATCTCATAGGCTTTGTTAATCCTATTGTCGTCATTTACTGTCCAGTTCGGTTGGTATTTGTTGAAGTATCCAGTTACGATGGGTACTCGCACTGCCCTATACTGAGATTTGCTTACGTAGGAACCTCCTTGATCAAGATAATAGTCCTGACCATTGTCCCCTTTAAATCGCAGTATCGGACGTCGCTGCTCGATATTTACATGCAGTGTATGCTGTGCATCGATGTATATATCAGCATCGTGGACTCTATTATCATCTTTTATAGCCGCTTCGATTTGTCTGATGTCCAATTTTTTGATGGACGCCGTCTTTATATTGACTGCAGAAACATCATCTAAGACATCAAGCATCTCGTCTTTAACTATCAAGTCTCGCATCCCCTCGATGCTATCTACATCGATCTGAATATCTTGAATAGTTTTATTGTTGGTTTGCTGGATGGCTATGACCCAAATTGCCAACAGGGCTACAATAGCAAGATTCCATCCTACTCGCCCAAATGCGAACATATTAAAATTTTCTTTAATATTAAACATTTATTGTAGCATATTCAAGATTTTGGGAATTAGTTTGCTGATATCACCCGCGCCAAGCATCAATAAGACCTCATAGCGCTGTTTATCCCAGTTTTCGATCCATTCAGACATGGTTTTGATAGATCTGTGGTCCAGGGTCATCAGGTCATATATTAATGCTGAAGTCACCCCTTCACGAGGAAGCTCGCGGGCGGGATAAATGGGTAATAAGGTCACCTCATCTGCAGCATCAAGAGACTGTGCAAACTCTTCATGAAAGTCATAGGTACGAGAAAACAAATGTGGCTGAAAGACCACCGAAAGTCTATTATTCGGAAAGTTATCCCGTGTAGCGTTAATCGCCGCTGTAATCTCTGCTGGATGATGTGCATAATCATCGATAACAACAAGTGCTTCCGATCTATATACGATATCATAGCGCCGTCTAATTCCTTCAAAGCTACTTAAGCCCTCGGCCAACACTTCATCTGAAACTCCAATAGAGGATGACACTGCCAACGCCGCTGTCGTATTATATAAGTTATGAAGTCCAGGTAGATCGATTTGACCAGAGGCAGCATCCTCTCCAAAAGAGAAACTCATCCTGCCACGATCACAAGTCATCGCATGACTGCCATAACTCAACGTTCCTTCACCATAACCAAAGCTATGCACTGAGATACCATGATCTTTGAGTTCATCGAGCCAAGTGACATTCTCCCAAAAGTCATTAATATCATCACGTACCCATAGGCTGCCACCCGATTGAATCTGTAACGTAAATTGCTTGAAAGAATCTATCAGTGCTTGTCGATCGCCATATATGTCGAGATGATCTGCATCCATTGCCTGGATAATAGCTATGGTCGGAAACAATCGTAAGAACGATCGGTCATACTCATCTGCCTCAACGACAACCCAATCATTACCTGTGTGCAGGAAGTTGCTCTCATAGCCTTTTATGATGCCACCAACAAATCCTGTCATCGGCACCTCCGCATCATATAGCAAATGTGATAAGATTGCACTGGTAGAAGTTTTCCCATGAGTGCCAGCAACAGCAATGACCTGTTGATCCGCGAGAATAATCTTAAGCGCCTCGGATCTCTTGTATAATGGAAGTTTGTGCTCGCGGCAATAACTCAACTCAATGTGGGACTCTGGAATCGCTGGCGTATAGATGACCATGTCGATTGTTCCACGTACATGTTCTACGTCCTCATAATCGTATACTGTGATTCCTTCAGAAATCAACTCTCTGATGAGCGGTGTATCATCACGATCATAACCTGATACAGTTACGCCATTGTGATGAAGATAGCGTGCTACGGCACTCATCCCGATGCCCCCTACTCCGATGAAGTATGCTGTCTTTATCGCTATCATCCTTGAGCCAGCGTTATGAGTTCGTCAGCAATCAGCTCTACAGCCTTAGGATGTGCCATTGCAGAAATGTTTTGCTCCAGAAGCTTTCTACGATCGGCATCTGATATTAAGTCTTGGACTACTCCTAAGAAAGAATCCGAAAAGCTCTTATCTTCAATCATAACAGCGGCATCATTCTCAACCAGCGCCATGGCATTCTTAGTTTGATGATCCTCTGCCACATTAGGGGATGGCACCAGTACTGTTGACTTCTGCTGGATACATAACTCGGACACGGACAATGCCCCCGCCCTACTGATTACAATATCTGCAGCTGCATATGCCATCATCATGTCATCGATAAATGCCATGATATGCACATGTGGCAATTGAGCCGATTCGCACGACTGATACTCATCTATATATAACTGTCCACACTGCCAGATAAACTGAGCGTCACTATAGTTCCTGAGTGACTCATGGTTGTCTCTTATTCCTCTATTGAGGGTGCGTGCGCCTAGGCTCCCACCGATTATTAGTACAGTCTTCTTCTTAGGGTCAAGATTGAAATGAGCTATTCCTTGTTCCTTAGATGCTCTGTGTAACAACTGACTTCTGACAGGATTGCCAGTGAGTAGCGTCTGTTCTTTTGGAAAATACTGTCGCGCCTTATCATAAGCTATGGCAATGCGACGCACTCGATTTGCCAAGATCTTATTTGTAATTCCTGGGAATGAGTTTTGCTCTTGGATAAGCGTGGGTGTCTTCATGAGAGCCGCCATATATAAGGCAGCACCACTGGCATAGCCCCCAAATCCTGCGGCAGCATGCGGTTTAAATCGCTTAAGTATAAAATATGCTGACGTCAAGCTCCACACTAACTTAATTGGAAATAGAATATTCCTTAAGGTCAACTTTCGTTGGAGGCCTGAGATCCATAACCCTTTGATATCAAATCCTGCCTTTGGAACCTTGGTCATTTCCATTTTGCCCTTAGCTCCGATAAATAAAATTTCAGCATCAGGATATCTGCGAAGCACTTCTTGTGCCACCGCTACAGCTGGAAAAATATGTCCGCCAGTTCCCCCGCCACTAAAAACTATGCGCATCACGAACTTCTATTTCTAATAATTCCATGCGCTTCTCCTCAGCTTCTTCAACATAGCGGCTGACGCTTAAGATAATGCCCAAGGACATACAAGTAAAGATCATTGACGTACCTCCCATAGATACAAGCGGCAAGGTCAACCCGGTGACAGGCAACAGATGGACAGAGACGGCAATATTAGCAAAGGCTTGAATCACCAAATTCAAACACAAGCCCATTGCCAGGATGGCACCAAATGCCTTAGGACATCTCGTTACTATACCTATACATCTCACCAATAGCCATAGGTAAAGACCGAGTATAAAGAGCGCTCCAGCAATACCATATTCTTCGCAGATAATTGAGTAAATAAAATCAGCATATGGATATGGCAAGTAGTTCTTCTGAAAGCTGTCGCCAGGGCCTACGCCAAACCACCCTCCGTTGGCTATGGCGATTTTAGATTGTTCAATCTGATACCCCCCGTCTGTGTAGAGAAAGTCATTAATTCGAGATGTCCACGTCTCGATCCTGATCATCTCTGGAAAAATAGTACCAAGCCCATATATCAAGGCCATACCAAGCGCCCCAAAGAGGAATAGTATAAAGATGTATTTCATATTTACCCGGCCGATAAACATCATAAGTATACAGGTCATAAAGAGAAGGGCCGCCGTTGATAGATCCGCAGGAACTATCAATAAACAGGTGAGTGACACTGCCAACAGTACGGGTAAAAACCCAGTTTTAAAGTCCTTAATCACATCCTGACGTACAGAAAGTGAACGTGCGATAAATAGGATTAAGGTGAGCTTGGCAAGATCTGATGTCTGTATAGTCTTATCAATCCAAGGAATCATAATCCATCGCCGTGCCTCGTTTATCTCCGTACCAAAAAAAATCGTCCACAAAAGCAAAATCAGCGTTGGCAGCAGTAGATATGGTGCCCACTTAGAGTACTGCATGTAGTGCAGATTATAACATAGATACATGACTACACCCCCGAGGATAATAAACACGATCTGCTGGATCAGATAGTACTCGGTATTCCCATCTTGCTGGCTAAAAGCCATACTACCAGTGGCGCTATACACGGCAAGTATCGAGAATAACCCGAGTAATCCGACAATAAGCCAAATGACTTTATCACCACGAAGATTTTCATATAATTCCGTTACTGTCTTCATGATTTGATTTTTTTAGTATTCTTCAGTTGTTGTACATGAGCTATGAACTGCTCACCTCTATCCATATAATTATTGAACAGATCGAAACTCGCACACGCTGGTGATAATAAAACGGTATCTCCATGCCGTGATACTCGGTCTGCTACAGTGATTGCTGCTTCCATAGAATCAGTAGAACTCACTTGCACCTTAGAGCCAAATGCAGACTCAATCTTAGAATTATCCGTTCCTAAAGCGATAATATGTTTGACCCGATCAACTACCAACTCTTCTAATACTGTATAATCATTACCCTTGTCAACACCACCGACTATCCAAACAATGCTGTTATCGATTGCCATCAAGGCATAGCGAGTGGAATCAACATTAGTGGCCTTGCTATCATTTATCCAGTCGACCTCCTCAATCGTCGCAACTGGTTGCATACGATGATCATCATTTACGAAGCTTTTAAGACCACTTTGGATAATCTCATCTGAGACACCAAGCTGTTGAACAGCTTTTATTGCAAATGCAGCATTCATCCGATTATGATCACCCTTCAAGTATGCGTTATCAATTTGTTCAGGTCTGTCGTCGTACGAGATACCCATGTGATTAAAGCAAAGGCTATCAAGATCAACACGATCAACAATGGCCTGGTCCTCAGCATTATAGATGAAGAGATCTTGAGCTGTTTGGTACAATTTAATTTTCATCTTGGTATCAGCATACTCACCAAAATCATAGTTGTAGCGATCCAGATGATCTGGGGTTATGTTGAGCAATAAAGAGATGTCAGGCCTAAAACTATCGATATCTTCAAGCTGAAAACTGCTTACTTCAACAACATAATAGTCTACCGGATCGTCCATCAGCAAGCTGCTAAATGAAGGGCCTAAATTGCCGCCTTTTACGGCATTATAACCTGCACTTACAAGCAGATGATGAATCAAATTGGTGGTGGTTGTTTTACCATTAGAACCAGTGATAGCTATCATCTTGGCATTATCTGGCAGATATCGGCTTGCCAACTCTATCTCAGAAATGATCCTTGCGTTCTCTTGTCTGAGTTGCTTTATGGTCTTAGCCTTTTGGGGTATCCCTGGACTCTTAACAAGAGTGCCACATTCAGACAATATATTAATAGAATGTCCCCCTTCTTCGAAATCAACATTCTTATCTATCAGTAATTTTCGATCACCTTCACCAAGCTGTCCATAATCACTTAGAAATACAGACATATCTCTACTGTGCGCCAACAGAGCCGCTCCCAAACCGCTTGCACCACCGCCTAATATTCCAAGATCATATGCCATCTATCTGATCTTTAGGGTGACAATTGCCAGTATCGCTAATAGGATTCCTACAATCCAAAACCGAGTTACAATCTTAGACTCATGCATGCCCATCTTCTGATAATGATGGTGCAATGGAGACATTAGAAATATGCGGCGACCCTCACCATACTTACGCTTGGTGTATTTGAAATAGGACACCTGCAAGGTCACTGAGAGCGCTTCTATAAAGAATACCGCACAGATTAAAGGAATCATAACTTCCTTTCTGAGAATCACGCACAATGCAGCTATCACGCCCCCCAACGCTAAGCTGCCAGTATCACCCATAAAGACTCTTGCTGGGTATGAATTGTACCATAGAAAACCCACACATGCTCCGATTAATGCAGCCGTAAAAACAACCACCTCTTGAGACTTAGGTAAGAACATAATATCTAGGTAGTCAGCAAATAAGGCATTACTCGATACGTAGGCAAAAATTGCAAGCGTAATAGCAATAATCGCTGATATCCCAGCTGCTAAGCCATCTATACCATCTGTTAGATTCGCGGCATTACTGACTGCAGTAATTATAAATATGACGAATGGAATAAAGAATATCCAATAGAACTTATCTGCATTATCCCCAGCAAAGAATACCAGATTACGATAGTTCAGGTTATTATCCTTAAAGAAAGGGAAATTCGTTAAGCCGGTTTTGACATAGGCATAATCCATTGTTTCTCCAGAGCTTTGCTCCAGAGTTATCTGGTTAACGATGGGGTAATTCTGGGCTTGGGCTTCCGCTAATGGCACCCGCACAACAATATCCTCATGGAAGAACATGGTCAATCCAATGAATATGCCGAGCATAACCTGACCCATGATCTTAAACTTGCTACTAAGTCCCTTTTTATCTTTCTTAAAGACTTTGATATAATCGTCTACACCACCAACAAATGCCATCCATAGCACCGAAACGAGCAAAATCTGAATGTATACATTGCCGAGAGAGGTAAATAGTAGACAGGGTAAGACGATTGACAAGACGATGATTATACCGCCCATAGTTGGAGTACCCTCTTTTTCTTTCTGACCTTCAAGTCCAAGATCTCGGATACTCTCGCCAATCTGTAAGGAGCGAAGTTTATTGATGATACGATTACCCCACACTATAGATATTAGCAAAGAGGTAAGTATAGCCATTGCAGATCTAAAACTGACATACTGGAACAGTCGTGCCCCAGGCAACGTACCACTTTGATCAAAATATTGGATTAAATCGTAAAGCATCTTAAAGCTTCTTCTTTCAATATTGATCTATTATCAATAGCCCTAAACCAAAACAAAAAAGCAGTGGGTCCGAAACTTTTTTCGGCACACCACTGCAACTGTTAAAACCAACCTGAGAATGATAATAGAACCTAATCTTATATGTCTTTAGATAAAATATCTTTTACTGTTTCTTGATCGCTGAAATAATGCTTCACCCCTCCTATCTCCTGGTAAGTCTCGTGTCCTTTGCCAGCTATAATCACAACATCTTCACGTCCTGCAAGCATAATAGCCGTCTTTATAGCCATTGACCTATCAGTCATAGACAACAACTTACTTTTATCACTTACAGCTACCCCTTCAATCATGTCATCAATGATCGATTGAGGATCTTCAGATCGCGGATTATCAGATGTTAGCACCACATAATCACTATGCAACACGGCTATCTGAGCCATCAATGGCCTCTTAGTCTTATCACGGTCACCTCCACACCCAACTACAACGATAGTCTTACCTTTGTAATCAGCTCTCACTGACTTAAGCACATTGTCAAGCGCATCTGGAGTATGGGCATAATCGACAATCACACAAGGCTGTTGATGTACTAATTCCATCCTGCCTTTAGGTGGTGTGATAGCACTTAAGCTCTCAAACAATTCCATCTGATCTACATCGAGTAATTGCTCAACAACACCATACACAGCGGTTAGATTGTACACATTAAATCGACCAACTAATCGAGTATAAAACTGCACATCATTTAAGCTTACCAGCATACCTTCTGTTCCAGATGACAGTACTTTTGCCTTGTAATCTGCAAAAGACCTCAACCCATAGGTCAAGACTTTAGCATCTGTGTTCTGCGTCATTATAGTTCCATTACTATCATCAATATTAATGATCGCAACAGCATCATTGCTCAGTCCATCAAAGAGCATTTTCTTAGCTGAGATATAGTTCTTAAATGTCTCATGATAATCTAAATGATCATGAGTGATATTGGTAAATACCGCAACATCAAAATCTACATCTTGCACTCTATATTGATGCAATGCATGTGAGCTGACTTCCATAAAAACATATGAACAACCTGCATCATACATACGACTAAAATAGTCGTGCAACACATAAGCATCAGGAGTTGTCATCTGAGCATCAACACGCTCATCTCCTATCAAAATTTCAACGGTGGAAATCAATCCTACCTTATAACCCATTCCTTTGAATAGGCTGTACAATAATGATGTCACCGAGGTCTTTCCATTAGTCCCCGTTACACCAACTAAAATCAGTTTTTCGGATGGCCTTTCGAACCAATTAGAACACATTTTAGAATACGCAATCCTAGTGTTTTCGCACTTCAGAACAGCCACAGATTGCGGCAATTCTTGATTAAAATCACGATCAACAACTACCGCCACAGCTCCCTTTTCGATCGCCATATTCACATACTTATGACCATCGAAAGACTCGCCTCGGATCGCCACAAATAAATGTCCTTTTTTCACTTTTCGAGAATCATTAGTGACTCCATTGATCACTACATTTTCCGTTCTCGATTTATCAACTTTTTCGAGCCCCCTGATTACTGTATCAAGGTTTGCTTTCACAAATATATTAATTTAAATAAAGTATAATAGCCTGATTGTCAATATTTTTTCCAGAATTTATGGATTGTTTGACAACTTTGCCGCTTCCTTCAACTTTTACGTCCATTCCTAGATTCTCTAGGACATAAACTGCATCTCTCAAACCCATTCCAGCTAAGTCTGGAACCGTTTTTGTCGATATTTTTGCCTTTGCCGAAATCACACTTCCATCTTCTTGATGCCCCCCTTTTATCCATCTTCCATCTCCTTCAAAACCTATGTCGACATCGTCAAATATTTCATTGTAATCTCCTCCAAACCCATAGACCTCTCCAGTGTAATATGCTTCACCCGATTCGGCATCAGCATGAGAGCGATTATGTATGGCAAAATCCTCATGATCTATAGCATAGGTCCAATCCATAATTGTCTTAAATACCGGACCAGCCACGACGTTACCATAGTACTTCTTACCCTTCAGTCCATAGACCACAACGATCATCGAATACTTGGGATCATCGATAGGCCAATAACCAGCAAAAGAAGCATTATAACTGACATCATCATCATCACCACTATTATAATTCACTTTAGTCGTACCCGTCTTACCAGCGAAAGTGTAGAGATCTGATTTGATAGACTTCCCCGTACCGCGTTCTACAACTCCTTCCATCATATTTTGGAGCAATCGAATATTCTCCTTAGATGCAATGCGTTCTTTTCGGACGACAGGGTCAAAACGCTTAATAATTTTCTCATTAGAGCTTATTGCTGAAACCAACTGAGGCTTCATCAACTTGCCACCATTCGCAACGGCGTTATAGAAATTTAAAATTTGCAAAGGCGTCATTGATAATTCATAGCCATGTGCCATCCATGGAACAGTAGTACCATACCATTCTTTTCTATTGTTTTCGGGATGCTTGATATATGATTTTTGTTCACCAACTAACTCGACACCCGTTATATCTCCAAAACCGAACTGCATTAATCGCTTATAGTAGGACATGCGATCTTCTTTGCTACCATATTTCTCTTGCATGATTGATGCAATTCCGATGTTAGAAGATTTTTCGAATGCTTGTTGCAATGTTCCTTTGGGAATGCCATGTGGACTTGAGTCATACATCCACTGGTCCCAGAATTTTTTCTTTCCTCCTGAGAAATCAACAATTGTTTCTGGAGAAGCCAAATTGTCTTCTAAAAGTGATAAGACACTTGCCGCCTTGATCGTACTGCCGGGTTCCGATCGCCGAGCAATTGCCATATTATGAAACTCACCAATCTGGTCTTCTTTATTTCGAGATAGATTGGACATCGCTTTGATTCTGCCTGTCCTAACCTCCATAAGAATAGCCACTCCGGCTTCTGCATTATGCTCCTCAATACTGCTTAACAATACATTGTGGACAATATCTTGCATAGGAACATTGATGGTAGTCACCAAATCTTGCCCTTTGACGATTTCATAATCTGTCGGATCATACACTGGCACAAATATGCCTCCAGGCAATTTCTGCATATATGCTTTCTTCTGCTCCCCTCTCAGCACCTTATCAAATGCATTTTCTAAGCCTACCATGCCTTGATCCCGGTACACACCCAATGATCGAGATGCCAAACCAGCAAAAGGTTTTTTGCGCATGAACTTATTTTCCTTGATCAGACCACCTTTATTCCTGCTATACTTCAGAATCGGAAACGTCTTAATACGCTCTAAGCCATAATGATCTACATTCGAAATAAGATGTATATATCTATTGCCATCTTTTCGAGCTCTTTTGATGAATCGAGCCCATTCGTAGGAGGACTTTCCACCTGGGTAGCTAGCAAGAGAATCTGCCAGAGAATTAAGTTCTTCATGAAACAGTGATGCTTTAGCAACAGTCGGATCCATCTTCAAATCAAAAAATTCGACCGAAGTGGCCAGGAGCGACTCTTGATCATCGGCATATATACTTCCTCGTAGCGTGGGCACATCCATCCACACCATGTTGCGCTGTTCATTCTTTTTGATCCAATCCTCTCCTTCGACGATAGAAATGGTGAATAGTTTCCAGGCTATTACTAACGCAAATAGCACAAAGAGAAACAAGATGAAATACACCCTGTAGAGCAATTCATTTTTTCGAGTAGTCTCAGGCATCCTTGTTATCTATCTTTTTAGGTACAGGAACCTCATCCTTAATATCAATACCATCGATATCCTTAATTACCTGATTGAGCGTGCCTTCATAAAGACTTCTTTTCTTAATAGAATAATACTCTCGCTTGAGCGCTTCTATTTCTTTATGCTGACTATTGATCGTTCTTATTTTTTTCTGGACAGAATGAACGTTACCTATGTAAATCACAACCAACAGGCCTATGAGCGCCACGAACGGCAACCACTGAATGAATTGGTTAGACTTTTTTGATTTCATTAATCTGTTTTCTATTTTTTTTGAGCTACCCTCATCTTAGCACTCGCAGCTCGACTGTTAATCTCAATTTCTTCTCCTGGTGGCGTGATTGGCTTTTTAGTTAATGGCTCTAATACATTCAGAGACCTACCATACTCATCGACCATTTTCTTTTTCTCAAAATTATTATCCCTAAACAGCTGCTTGACTAATTTGTCTTCAAGCGAGTGATAACTAATCACCACTAATCGCCCACCGCTCTTCAATGCTCCCATCGCTCCCAACAACATGTCCTTAAGAACTTCAAGCTCATCATTCACCTCTATTCTCAAGGCTTGATAGACTTGAGCACTATACCGCTGGCGATCTCCTCGGTAGACACGATCGATGATCCGTTCGAGATCGGCTACCATCTCCACTTTTGTCACACGTCGAGATTCCACTATTGCATTAGCAAGTGTTCTACTATTCCGCACCTCTCCATATAAAGAGAAAATATCCTGCAAACCCTGCTCATCATACGCATGTAGGATATCTGCGGCCGTACGCTTAGCAGATTGATTCATTCTCATATCCAATTGCGCGTCAAACCTGTACGAAAAACCCCTCTCCGCCTCATCAAAATGATGTGACGATACACCCAAGTCTGCAAGAATTCCATCAACTCCGCCTATTCCGTAATAGTCTAAGAAATGAGATATGTATGCAAAATTGCTCTGTACAAAAAGAAGCCGTTCATCATCAATGATATTCTGTTGCGCATCAAGGTCTTGATCCACACCAATCAACAATGCATCTTTATCGAGTCGATCTAACACCTCTCTACTATGTCCGCCACCTCCATAGGTGACATCCAAGTACACCCCTGTGCGATCAGTAATCAACCAATCAACACTTTCTGATAGAAGTACCGGCCGATGATAGTCGGATGTGATCATAGATCACCTGGTATTGATATATCGAATATCTCATCGGCTATGGCAGAAAAATCCTCTGGCTCTTGGTCGAGCATTGCTTCATATTTTTCAGCTGCCCAAATTTCAATCTGATTTTGATAAGCAAACAAGACCGCCTCGGATTTTACTCCAGCATAAGACATCAGTCTCTTCGGAATAATAAAGCGATCATTAGAATCAAGCTTCAACTGTGTTGCCCCACGATAAAAATATCGGATGGCCTCTCGATGCTTCTTGTTGTAAATATTAAGCCTATCAATCTCCTCTGTTTTTAAATCCCAAACTTTTTTGGGATACATGATTAAATGTTTTTCGAATCCCCTATTGAGTGTAAATCCCAATTCTATTTCATGAATTTGCTTAATGAGTGTCGCAGGCAAGCGCAGCCTCCCCTTGGAGTCAACCTTACATTCATACTCACCTGTTAGCTTATCCATACAGTTAGTCGAAAAACATATTAGGAACAAATATATATATGAATTCCCACTTTAACCCACATTTATCCACTTTTTGTAGATAATGCGAAGAATTATAAGCTTTTACAAATAGTTGATTTTATATATTATAATATAATGTAACACATATTATACTGAAATACAACCTGTTAAATTAATAATGTAAGTTTATCTTAATCACATGCACGGATCTGCAAAAAATAAAAAAGTGTATACCCTGAGTACAATTAGTAAGTATTGTGCGTTATCGGTAGTAGCATCTGAACAAGTATGAAAATGAGGAGAATTATATGCTTCGTATTATTTGCAGCTCTCTTAAGCTGTGGATCCGAGGATGATTGTAGCGGCAATAGTCAAGATGTGCTTTGCTTAGATGATTTTGGATGCCCTAATGCTGCATTTCTTGTTAGCATTGAGAGTCAGCAGGAATTTCAACTGATCAGAAATCAAGAAGATTTTGACATCATGGTATTCACCAGTTGCGATGTACAGATCGATTGGGAGGTCTATGACTTGGTTATTGGGGCGATTGGCTTATCATCCGGCCTCATGAATATCGAAAAGAGCATTAGAACAAATTGTTCTGCCAATCAAAACCTCTTAGATATCGTGATCAACACCAATATCACAGCTTCTGCTGATAGAATAACCTGGCAGGCCGTCATTCCTAAATTGGCTGATGATGAATCGCTCTTTGTAGATTTAACAGTCGAATAATCAGATTTTCAGCTACAGCGCAAATAAAAATCGGGCTAAATCACAGCCATTTGGGCATTTTCTTGTTGTGATAAGAAAATCCAAAATATGAGAGAAGCAGTAATCGTTTCTACGGCACGCACCCCGATAGGTCGAGCTTATAAAGGAGCATATAATGACACTTACGCCCCAACCCTCACAGGACACGCCATAAAAGCGGCAGTTGAGCGCGCTAAGATCAATCCAGAAGAAGTAGACGATTGCATCATAGGATGCGGTCTGCAACAGGGAACACAAAGTCCTAATATAGGCCGTCTAGCGGCACTATCAGGAGGTTTGCCAGTCACTGTACCTGGCATGTCCATCGACCGTCAATGTTCTAGTGGTCTCATGGCTGTAGCTACGGCTGCCAAGCAAATCATTGTAGACCATCAACAAGTGGTGGTCGGTGGCGGCGTCGAGTCCATCAGTCTCGTGCAAAATCAGCATATGAATACGCACAAGATGTTTGATAGAAATCTCGTGGCCAATCATAAGGATATATACATGCCTATGCTACAGACTGCCGAGGTCGTAGCCAAGCGCTATGGGATCAGCAGAGATGCTCAGGATGAGTATGGCTATCAGAGTCAGATGCGCACTGCCGCAGGGCAGGAAGCAGGTCGCTTTGATGATGAGATCATACCAGTCACTACAACTAAGGTTATTAAAGACAAGGTCACTGGCGAGATCACAAGAGAAGAGGTCACGTTGTCTAAAGATGAAGGCAATCGCCCTGGAACAACTCCGGAGGGATTAGCAGGATTGAGGCTGGTGAACGAAGGAGGCACAATCACGGCTGGTAATGCCAGCCAGCTGTCTGATGGAGCTTCCGCTAACATATTGATGGAAGTCAAGTTGGCCGAACAAAGAGGCCTTGAGCCATTAGGCGCTTATCGAGGAATGGCTGTTGCTGGCTGCGAACCTGATGAAATGGGTATAGGACCAGTATATGCAGTTCCAAAACTCCTTAAAAACTTCGGCCTTAAGATGGAGGACATCGGGCTTTGGGAGCTTAATGAAGCATTTGCTGTTCAAGTCCTCTACTGTCGCGAGAAGTTAGGCATACCTAATGAGCTACTCAATGTAAATGGCGGCGCCATATCAATCGGTCATCCCTATGGCATGACAGGAGCTAGAATGGTGGGACACTCATTAATAGAAGGCAAAAGACGTGGAGCGAAATATGTAGTTGTTACCATGTGTGTAGGTGGAGGCATCGGCGCAGCAGGGCTGTTCGAAGTTTTCTAAAGTCAGCTACAAACACGACAATCTCATAAAGAGAGGCGATCAGATTGATTGTCTCTCTTTTTCAATTATGGTCAAACATTAAACAGCCAATTTATTCAACCCATTTAAGCGAAGCAAGGTTATATCTTTATAAACATTGAATTACCCATACAACAAATAGCTATGTACGCTGACCTACAGATCAAAAGAGACATTTATGACACTGATGAGCACCGAATGCTCAGAGAGACGGTGCAGGAATATGTCAAACAACATGTACTCCCATACCGAGAAGAATGGGAAGAGCAAACTTGTTGTAGTAGAGAAGCGTGGCTTAAAGCTGGTGAATTAGGCCTACTCAACCTAAGTATATCAGATCAATATGGTGGTGGTGGATTAGATTTTTCATTTAGTGCACTACTTATTGAAGAAATGTCTAAAATGGGTCCCGACTCCCCAGGCATATCGATGCACTCAGACATTGTAGCGCCCTATATAGAGCAATACGGGACGGAAGAACAAAAGATGCATTACTTGCCCAAAATGGCCACAGGTGAGCTTATAGGCTCTCTGGGGATGACTGAGCCAAGTACTGGTAGCGATGTACAAGCTATCAAGAGTAATGCCGTAGATAAAGGAGACTATTGGCTACTCAATGGATCTAAGACCTTTATTACAATTGGGTACTCCTCGGATTTTACACTAGTGGCCTGCAAGACCAGACCCGGAACTGATAAAGAAGGGATCAGCATGCTGATAGTAGATGCCAATCTCGAGGGGTTTAATAAAGGAATGCCGTTTAAGAAACTTGGACTTAAGACTAGTGATACTTGTGAGCTGTTCTTTGAGGATGTTAAGGTACCCAAGGATAAACTTATAGGCCAAGAAGGGATGGGCTTTATTATGATGATGACAGAACTCCCACGTGAGCGATTGACAATTGCCTTACAATCCATCGGTGCTGCCGAAGGAGCTATCGAGGAGGTAATCCAGTATACATCGGAGCGAAAGGCATTTAAGCAGGCAGTTGCAGGGTTTCAAAACACACAGTTCAAGGTCACAGAAGCGGCCATGAGACTTCAGCTCAATCAGTGCTATGTCGATAAATGCACCGAACTTCTTAAAGATCATCAACTCACTCCTGAACAAGCCTCTATCGCCAAGTGCATGGCTACTGAGATGCAGTTTGACGTCTTAGATCAGTGTCTGCAGCTACATGGTGGTTATGGATATATGTGGGAATACAATATCTGCCGCATGTTTGCTGATAGTCGGGTATCTCGCATTTATGGAGGCACTAATGAAATCATGAAAGTCTTAATCTCTCGTAAGTTATTCAACAACTACTTTGCCGAGATGAAAGCGAAGCGCAAGGCCAAAAAGATGGCCATGAGAAACTAATATCTATGATACATAAGGGAGATGAAGTCTTTGATTTACTCAAAGCAACTGTGCCGGAAGACCTGGCGCAGTTTCCGCCTAATGTGGCTAAACTATTAGAAGTCGAATTCATATCCTACGATGATCAGGCGCAGATCATGCATGTCAGGATGCCGATTAAGCCAGAATTCAACAATCCATTACATATAACTTTTGGAGGGACCTACGGGATGTACTTTGATATGGCATTCGGCCCTTTCAGTGGATTGGTGACTTTGGTAGGGACCACAAGCCTCGACCTCAACATCACTTATATCAAGCCACTTACAGTGGCTGACAAGTATTGTTATGTCAAAGCTTATGTCGTCAGTCGGTCTAAACAGTTTCTCAATCTTAGAGGCGAAGCACAGAAGGAAGATGGAACACTTGTAGCCACAGCCACAAGTCGCATGATGATCATTGATCCAACTAGAATAAAGAAGTAAGCAACCTAACTGTTGCTTATTTAAGGTCTATAAATAAGCTTTCTTGTTGAGCAAATCTGATGAGACTTGTAAACAGCTATAAGCAAAAAAGGCCATCTCATAAGAGACAGCCTTTTACCTGATTTATCAGGATGTTACCCGATTCTATTAAAATATTTACTCAAATACTTATTCTATTACTATCATTTTCTCAGTAGCAGTGAATTCGCCACTCTCTAACTGATAGTACAATACACCACTTGCGTTCAAGTCAGACTTGCTCAA
>CAZDHV010000020.1:0-4474 GCA_964505335.1 uncultured Saprospiraceae bacterium
AGCATTCAATCGCTGTTTTGACGACATATGGCCAACAAGAATAACAAATTAGGTTAATCACAAACGAATCTTTGTATTACCAAGACACTTTATAATGAAAAATTCAAATATGAGTAAACTTACTGTACACACAATTGAAAGCGCACCACAAGGAAGCAAGGAATCACTGCAGGGTTCTGTAAAGAGCTTTGGAATGTTACCTAATCTCCATGGAGTATTGGCTGAGTCTCCTAATGTATTAGAGGCCTATAAGAATCTGCATGGACTATTCACTAGCTCTTCATTTAATAATGATGAGCAAACAGTTGTATGGCAAACAATTAATGTGTACAACAAGTGTCACTACTGTGTGCCTGCACATACTGCTATAGCACACATGAGTAACGTTGATGCTTCTATCACAGATGCATTAAGAAATAATTCGGCGATGCCAAATTCAAAATTGGAGGCGTTGCGTCAGGCAACACTGAGCCTGCTACAGAATCAAGGCAATATGCCACAAGCAGATCAGGACGCATTTTTTGCTGCAGGGTTCAATCAACAAAATCTATTGGACATCATTTTGGGCATGGCTCAGAAGACCATTAGTAACTACACTAATCACCTGGCTAAAACACCTGTTGACGAGCCGTTTCAGAAATTTGCCTGGCCGTCATAGTCCAGAAAGATACAGATATACCATATCATACAAATCAAAGAAGGCAGTTACTCGATTGAGTGGCTGCCTTCTTTATTATTACTTCATTCTATCGATTTTATTTTTTTCATATCAGTCATTAAAAAATCACATGAAGTAAGTATGCTGCAAACTGGAAAAAGTATAGCTTAAGCGAGAAAACCGATTGGATATTAGGCCGTAGACCTAAATCAAATAGTCCACATATGAAAAGTGTACATGTAATAATCTCATTGATGTTGTTCCTAACAACATATGGTTTTTGCCAAGAAACTCTTATCGAAGTTAGATTATACAACACAACTAAATTTTTTGTCAGAAAAAGAGTGACTCACCCTCAGGCTATTGCCGTAGTTAACGATCAATCGGACATGCATCTTACCATCAAAAAATTCGTAGATCCTAAAACTGGAAAAAAGATTAAAGACCAACAGATACCGTGGGCTATAGAATATGCTGACAACAAGTATCTCAATATGAGTTACGCTGGTCCGTTTAAAACATCTAATCTATTTGTGAAATTCACTTTAACGGATAGATGGTCGATCGTTACAATCCCGGAAAATGCAACAAAGCAGGTTAAGAATGCTGGTTCTCAAGCTTACGGAGCATTATCAGCCGACTTATACCAAAATAGCCGAGGATGGCTGGATGAAAAGGGTGTTAAACACAAAATAATTTATTTAGATACTTATGACATCTTTAAAAAAGGAAAAAATGGCCCATCGAATGATTCCTTTCGCTTTTTAACCTATGCCATACTCAACAAACTACTTCCTAAAGAAAATGGAACTAAAAATGCCAAGGAAATGAGCTTAGAGGAAGTCATCTCCACATTTGATAAACTCAATCAGTTTTAAAAGTTAAGGTATATTAATCAACAATCACCAAGTCACGATCTGACTCACTCGATATGACATTTTCAACTGCCATTCCTATTGCCCGACTCTCGATAATAAGACAGCTGTTTCAATCTGCCTCATAACTTTTCGGCTTCCTGTATAATATCAATAGGTCTCTTAATAATCTTCAGTCGATGTGTGTACTGTTCCAGCTCGTTATTATAGATACCATAATGATCAATAGGATCTGTGCGCACCGCACCGGAGGCATGTATAAGCTGCCCCTCTGCTAACATAATTCCGACATGGGTGATTTGATCGGATTCTTTGGAGAAAAAGGCCAAATCTCCAACTTGAGCTTGCTCTATAAAATCTACCGTCTCTCCCTGTTCTACTTGCTGTGAAGAATCACGTAGCAAACTATATCCTAAGCACTTGAAGACTACCTGTGTAAATCCTGAACAGTCTATACCAAAGGGCGACCGCCCTCCCCATAAATATGGCGTATTGAGCCACTTCCTAACCAATTTCTCAAGATACACACTGCTCCTATTCACCTGATGTGCTTGGATAGCTTGACCGCTATACCGATAGTTGTGTCCAGCAATCTTAGCCGTCATACCATCATACTGAAGCAGTTCTGCACCTATAGTGATATAAGTAGATAGACCATCGCACCAGATAGGCTGTGACATCTCAAGAGCTATGGCGGCGGGTATGTCTTCTTCTGTTGTGCTCACCAGCTGCTTAGGATCCATCCAACCCATATAATTATCATTGAGGCATCTGACCCTCCACCAGTTACTCTTGTACTTCTCAATGATTTCTACTCGCTCTCCAAAAAGTAGCTGTGACACCATCTCAGCAGTATCATTGGGTTTAGACCTGATCGGACATACACTGAGACGACTTATTGCACATTTCACCTATGACTCCCTATTTAACAGGATCAAATTACAATATTATCTGTGCTCCATACACCTTGATATTGATTTCTTACGTTATGGGTTTTATGCATCACACTATCTAGGGAACTATGCGAGGATTAACAGGTATTCTGGTTGCGATTTTTAGCTTGATTTTATCGTACTCTGCTCTATCGCAGGATAGCCAATTTAGTCAGTTTTACGCCAACCCACATTATCTGAATCCGGCCCTTACAGGCTCGCACTCTGGAACTTTTCGAGTCAATGCCAACTATAGAGATCAGTGGAATGGAGCACTAAACACACCTTTTAGTACTATTTCCATCGGTGGCGATGTTAAATATGATCTCCGCAACCCCGGCAGCTTCAGCACCGGCAATGATCTAGTTGCTATAGGCATACAGTTCTTCTCGGATCGAGTTGGGATATTAAATTATAATACTACTCAGTTATCCCTATTTGGCGCCTTTCATAAGCTCCTTGATAAAGAGACTAATCAATATCTGAGCGTTGGGCTACAATTGGGTATCGCTCAGCGAGGCATCAGCATTACGAATCTCAACTTTCAAGACCAGTTTAATGGTGTTGATCAATTTAATTTCCCGACTCAAGAGGTCCTTCCCGCCAACAGTCATGTTGCTCCAGATGTCTCTGTGGGACTACATTACAGCATCACTCCTAAAAAGAATAATAGCTATTATATCGGAGTAGCTTATCAACATTTGAATGAACCCAATATTTCATTCTTTGATCGTGATCTAAGTACCACACAAGAATTTGAATCGTTTAATTTTGATGCACGATTTACTGCTCATGCTAGCGCCTCTTTTCCTTTAGGGTCTGCAACGTCTATCGAGCCCCGGGCGATCTTTCTTGCTCAAGGTCAATCACAAAGTGCAGTCGTCGGAACTAACCTCAGGTACCAACTTGTCGATAGTGATGAATTTAGCACTCATCTCGGAGTATGGATGCGATCCAGTCGAAGTCTTTCAACCTGGCAGCCAACAGACTTTATTGTTTCTGCAGGAATCGGTAAAAAAGGGTTATTGGTAGGCATAAGCTATGATGCCAACCTCAGAAAGCTAACTGGTACTACTCTAGGCACAAGAACGATAGAATTGAGCGTGTCATATATCGGAAATCACGAAAATGGCAACAAGTTCTGCCCAGAATTTTAGGTTTAAATTTCGCCCACCTACTTTAATCAAAAAAATTTTGGCTTTTAGATACCCTCAACTGCTATCTATACACTGCATTACCATACTTGTTAAATTCGGACAGACCTTTGGAGTAGTTGTTCAAGGATCAGGATTCAATGAGATTCAAGAAACTCAGTTGTTCCTGTTTGGTGGTGCCTTTAATACATTTATTCGCACACAAGAACTTGAGCAAAGTCGTATTGATTCAACTAATTAATACTGTAAGACCAAATATGAATTCCAATAATGGGCCATATTGCTCTAAGAGCTTTTATGAAAAACAGCTCCACATTTGTCGGGCTTTTTTATACTACTTCGCTATATTTCGAATTACTTCTCAATAGAATTAACTGCGCAAAATGAAAACGACGACATTTCTAACTTTTGTTAATGATCAGTGCGGAAAGGCAGCCGAGGCAATGGATTTTTATATCAGCCTCTTCCCTAACTCAGCAATCAATAGAGTCATTAATTATGCAGAAGGTGAAGCAGGAGGAACTCCGGAGCTCATCAAATATGCAGAGTTTACTTTAAACGGTACTCCCTATATGCTGTCCGAAAACAACTATAAGCACGAATGGTCTTTTTCACCAGGAGTATCCATATTCGTAGAGTGCTATAGCGACGAGGAGATCACTAACTTATTTGAGCAACTATCCACTAACGACGGAAAAGTGTTTATTCCATTAGGGGAATATGACCTTGGAGAATATGCTTTTGGTAAAAAATTTGGATGGTGCGGGGACAAATATGGGATTTCGTGGCAGATGCGTTTAGCTAGTTAACTCCTGTCTATTATACCTGCATTGTTCTGTATTCACAGAATTTCAT
>CAZDHV010000020.1:4574-17347 GCA_964505335.1 uncultured Saprospiraceae bacterium
AAGATCGCAAATAAAACCGTTGCTGCGAGTCCTATATAAGCCAGTAATGTCATTGCCGCTTTTGGTTGCAATTCATCAGCAACAGCATCACTCTTAATAGCACGAAGATTTAAAAATGCGATCACTGGTGAAGTCAGAAAACCTATAATCGTAGCAAACTCAAGTATCTTAATCATGCTCGTGGCAGAAAAATAAAAGAGTAAAAAGCTTCCTAATCCCAGTATAGGTAGAAGAATTCGATAGTGTCGGTTGATCGCATTCTTGCTATTGGACTGCGTATTAAGTTTACTCCTTAACTCCGCAATAGTGATCAAAAAACTCCGAGTAAATGCATCCATTACCGTAATTAATGTGCCATAGATCGTTCCAAAGGCAGCTATGGCTATAACCCAATATGACCATGGGCCCAAATTGGTCGTGAATATCTCAAGCAGCTTCTGGCTAAACTGTGTTGCATTGCCATCTAACAATTGCCCTGTCCCGTATACAGTATAGGCGCCTATTGTCAGAAACATCAGCGCAAGGACAGTTGTAAAGATGAATCCCAGATTGAAGTCGAACAAGCCTTCTTTAAGCGTCGGGTGATACTGAGTCGACTTCATCTTTTCAACAACCCAAATGCTATTCATAGTTGAGGCCTCCATACCTGCAGGCATCCAACCCACGAGGCTTACGAGCAGGGCTAAACCTGCACCTTTCATAAGAGGAGGGGTCGTAAAGTCTGCGACCTGTTCTGCTGGCCCCTTGATCATGACGGCAATGAACGCCACTGATACAGTTACTAATAAGATGACTGACAGTACTTTAATCAGACTGTCAAGTAGTGAGTAGTTGCCAAAAAACAATATGGCCACTGTAATTGATAGTACTATAGCTGCTAACAGTTGAACTGAAACCGTGAGTCCAAGAGTGGTACTGAGTAGTCCGGCACACACTGCAGCTATTGCTCCATTGACCGCAAACATATTGATACAGATGACAGCAAGATAAAGCAGTAGGGGCACTATACCTTGTGCTCCATAGGCACTGATGAGCGTCTTTTTAGTAGCTACTGAGTATCGGGTTCCAAACTCATAAAATGGATATTTGAGGAACAAGGTGAGCAGTATGATACCTATAAATATCAATCCATGATGTGCTCCAGCACGTGTCGACAACACCAGATGCGAGGTGCCAATCGCAGAGCTCGCAAAGAGCAAGCCGGGCCCGATGACCTGCAAAATGCTGCGCTTTTTGGTATTTGTGATTTCAGGCATAAGATGGCTATTTCTATATCAACTTCTTGAGTCGATTACTTTTCCAGGATTGAGGATGTTCTTAGGGTCAAGACTTTTCTTTAGTGTATGCATGAGGTCTATCTCCTGCTCAGAGCGGCAGAAGTTCAGATAGGCTTTCTTTTCCGTTCCTATGCCGTGCTCCGCAGATATAGATCCGCCAATAGCTTGAACGGACTTATAAATGATCCTATTGATCTTACTTGTTAGCTCTGCTTTATCATTTTGCTTAGCTACTATGAAGTGTATGTTGCCATCAGCGATGTGCCCAAAAGGGTATACTCTCTCGACATCCAGCTCAGCCTCCAGTTCTTTGACCGTATCAGATACGATCTGTCCTATTAGAGCCGGCGGTATGCTTATATCGAAGTTTTGACTATGGTGTAATGGCGTAAGTATAGCTTGTACGTCCTTACGGACCGTCCAAAACCAATCCAAGTCAGACTGAGAAGTCGCAAAGACAGCGTCTGTGATAAGTTCTTGTTCTAATGCTTCTTCGATCAGGCTCATCAGACGATCCTCATCATGTTGTGGCTCGCTGCCCTGAACATCTGCTAATACATAATAGGCAGATCCATAAGTCAGGGGTGGCTTGACACTTGCATATTGGCCTGTGAGAGCCTTGTACGTATTTGACCACATCAGCTCAAAGCTGTTCAATGAGCCTGCGAGCCCCGCATCCATATATCTCAATAACTGCATGACTTTAGCGTAGTCATCAAGAGCTATAAAAACGCTGATTCTTGATTTGGGTGCTTCCACAAGTTTTAAGACGGCTCTAGTAATAATTCCCAAGGTGCCCTCTGAACCGATGAACAAGTGCTTCAAGTTATAACCAGCATTGTCCTTAATAATTTTTTTGAGTGAGGATATGATGGTACCATCGGACATGACCACCTCCAAGCCCAGTACTAGGTTGCGGGTCATCCCATATCTAAACACGCTAAGGCCTCCAGCATTAGTAGTGATGACACCACCTATCTGCGCCGAGCCTTTAGCACCAAAATTCATAGGAAACAGGAGCCCGACATCACCTACGGCTCGATGGATATCTTCAAGGATGACTCCTGCCTGTACCGTTATCGTCCTACTTGCTTCATCAAATTCTTCGATACGATTGAGTCTTTCTGTCGAGATGACTATGTCATCATCATTCACCTCTGTACCACCAACTAGCCCTGTAAGGCCTCCATGGATGACCACGGCTTGATCATGTTCATAGCACAGGCGCATGATATCAGAAACATCTTGCGTCGATCTTGGCAACAGCACCGCCTTAGCAGATAGGGGTTTATGCATGTTCCAGATGTGATCATACCGACTGTTCAGGTCATTACCTGTAAGAACCATATCATCACCTTTCAGCTCTTTCAATCGACTAACAATTGATTCTTGCATGACTTTAGAATTAGTGAGCTGCAGTATATGCCCTCTTAAAAAAGAGTGCATCCGTATACATTTATACAGATGCACTCTTTAATGTTAAAACAATTGATTGTCCTAAAAATCGTACCTCACAGAAGCAAACCAGTTACGTGGGCGTGCAAAGATGCCGTTGGCATAGCTTAATGTACCATTGGAATCTCCCGCCAACAAGTAACGTTCATTCGTAAGGTTTATAACTCCAGCAGTAATTTTAACCTGCCTACTCTTAGTCGTATAGGTTAATGTGGCATTGACATTGTTGTAGCCGTCTTCAAAAACAAAATCATTATTGGCTGGCTCAAAGTGAATATTATTTTGAGAACTTAGATCTACTCGCGGTAGCAATGTCCCAGCATTACCGATCCCAAACAGGTAAGAGACTCCAATATTATAGCTGCTTGTTGGTGTTCTGATTAGATTATCCTCTAGTGTGAACTCATTAGAGTTTGGATCAAGAGAGTCATATTGTGCGTCAAGCAATCCTAATGAACCGCTTACAATTAGATTATTGACCGGTGACCAATCCAACTCAATTTCTAACCCATTGATCGAAGCCTCTGCACCATTAAAAGTCACCGTTGCAATCTGTCCTGGAGGATTACCCTGAACTTGAATATTCGAGTAATCAGCAGCAAAAGCCGCAATATTTAATCTTAAGTCGGCCGCAGGTATGAAGGTCTTCAGACCAATTTCAATATTTGTAACATTCTCTGGATCAAATGTCGTCGGCTCATTGTCTACTGTAGGACTCGTGTATCTAGAGTCAAATCCCCCACTCTTAAATCCGGTCGATACGGAGCCATATACATTAGTATTAGTGCCTACATCATAAGCCAGTATACCCCTCCAGGTGACTCTGCTGAAATCCAGTTCCCTAAAGCCTTCAGTAATAAACCTCGGAGTGGGACTATTAACAGCAAAAGAATTGGGATTAAATCTCTTCGTCTCCGAAGTAAATCGTAGGCCACCAGTCAGATGCAATCTGTCTGTTAGGTTCACTGTTGCCTCACCGAAGAGTGCAAAACTCGAATTGTCTATATCTCCGCCTGATAATAATGGGAACGTAGGGATAAAGGGTAATGCAGATGCTTCAACATTTGCAAGATCAGTACCCGTCTCATTAAAGAAGTATAGACCTGTGACAAAATCAACTGCATCAGAGCTGCCGATTAATTGTAATTCCTGTGAGAACTGCGTTTGATCATATTCATTTTGAGTCTGAAATAGTACCAATGGACTACCATCAGAACCTCTCGTGAAACTCGATCTTAAATCTCTAAATGAGGTGATCGATTTCAAACTCAACCCATCAGAAAAATCATACTCTGCTATAGCTGCAGTACCAAACAGATTAACGTCACTGAAGTTAGGTGCTGTTTCGTTGGTGGTGAAAGGCTCCGTACTTACAGTATTTTGAAAGCAGTTAGGGTTTTCATTTGATGGACATCCTTCATCCATTAATATGTTATTATTGAATAAGCCAGCGAAGACACCATTAGGATCTAACTGCTCTTCCGCGGCCCCTCTTTCATCCTCAAGCGTATAGTCAAAATTAACCCGTAACCTAAACTTGTCAGATGGCTCATATAAGAAGTTGGCTCTTCCGCCAAAAGAGTTATCATTACCTAGATCATCTCCCGCCACTAGCCTCTCGACATATCCATCACGTCGGTGATACTTAGCGCTAAATCGAGCCTTGAACGTGTCTGAGAATGGTACATTGAGGGAGCCTTGCAGCCCGAACCTTGAGTCAGCCCCGGTTAGCACCTTTACAAACCCCTCTACTTCATCGCCAGGATCCTTAGAAGTCAAGCTGATCGCTCCACCGATCGTGTTTCTTCCGAACAAACTACCCTGCGGTCCTCTCAATACCTCAACCCGTTCTGGATCTACTAAATCTAAAACACCTCCGACAGTTCTACCCATGTAGACGCCATCTACATAGATTCCTACACCTGGGTCTAGGGTTTGTAAGAAATCATTCTGGCCAACACCCCTGATATACACCACTGCCGCAGATGGAGACCCTGAGGTGGTACCCGCAAATGAGAAGTTTACATTAGGTGCGATAGCCGCAACAGATGATAGGTCCTCTGCCTGAAGCGCCTCCAGTTTTCTTCCGCTCACGGCAGTAATCGCAACTGGAACGTCTTTAAGTGATTCTTCTCTTTTTCTAGAGGTTACCACTACTTCTTCCAAGCTCAAACCACTTCCTAAGACCACGTTTATCGCAGTGCTATTATCGCTGACCAGAATAGATTGTGACGTAAATCCAGTGTAACTAATCTCCAAAGTAACTGGTAGCGACTCTACACTGAGAGAAAAATTACCATCAAGGTCTGTAGTAGTACCATTCCCTGTACCCGCTACACGTACTGAAGCACCATAGAGGCCCTCTCCATTATCATCTCTGACGTTACCATTAATTATTTCTATAGGGTCTACCTCCTGAACAAGCTCATCAAGTTGTGTCAAGCCACCGGATAGCAACTCTTCAGGACCATTGAATATCCTTAGGTTACCCTTGGACTCTATCTTCTCTATTTCTTTAAAATGGTGTTTGAGCTTAGACAGGTCCGAGACCGATTTATCAGATTGTTGGAAAACAACAATATACTTTTCGCCAATGATCTCATAGTCTAGCTCCACAGAGCTAAGCAATCTGTCCATGGCATCTGTTAATCGTTCATCTTCAGCTATGTCAAATTCTACCTTAACATCTTCTATCATCGCTTTTTCGTATGAAAAGAACACGTTGTAGGTCGTCGCAAAGTCATCAAATATCTCTACTAGAGAGCGTTCGTCATTCTCCTGGCCGTGTTCGGCCAGAATGGGGCTGCTGTTAAGCAGTAAAAAACTTGCCAGCAAAGTGGCGAGTAGCTGAACTTTTTTAGTCATTTTGTGATAGTTTTTGTTATTCATGTAATAGAAACTGCCGGGTGGGGACTCGATATACTCATCCGGTTTTTTGTTTGTGTTAGTCTATAAATATCTGTTTACCCTTGCGGGTCATCTGAACATTGAGCACTCTCTCGAGGATAGATGTAGCCATATCCAAGTCATCGACTGGGATGGCCACCGATCCTACTTTTTGCAATAGAGCCTTATCCTTGATGATGAGATCTATCCCATAGATAGATTCTACCTCACTTAATATTTCTTTCATATCAGCGTCATTGATTCTAAGGATGCCGTCTTTCCAGTTGGAGTGTATTTCTTCAGATTCTTTGTATCGATCCAATATCTCCTTATTGGAACCAGAGAAAGAAATAAACTCTCCTGGCTCGATAAGCTCAATCTCTCCTTGCATATCCAAGCTGATTTGCCCTTCCTCAAGAAATACCTCGGTGTGATCATTCCTTGTATTTACATTAAAGTGGGTCCCTAATACATCTACTTCAAGATCCTTAGTAATTACAGTGAACTTCACATTAGTCGCTGGAATTTTTTTGACTTTAAAGAATGCTTCGCCCTTCAGCCATACACGCCGAGTAACCCCCTCTTCCCATTCGTCAGTCAAGGATAATTGGGTATTCGCATTAAGCTCTACGATAGAACCATCTGGCAGTGTGATTTCTTTCCATTCTCCGTGACCTGTCACATAGTGTATCTCATGATCACCTTGAGTTTGAATCAAACCGTAGGACGCACCAATGATTAACAGAGCGATGCACGCCGCAACCAGTTTATAGTATTTATATTTTCGGCCCGCACCTCGCCCTATAGGCCGAATCTTACTTTGACTCATCGCCTCAGCGATTTGATCTGAATGAGTTAATTCAGGTATTTCAATTTCCTCCGCTTGTCGATGAAAGTAATGATGTGATGCCTCAATAAGCTGGTGAGCTTCCTCCATCTTCCCTTTCTGTTCTGGATACCTATTGCCGTATGCCGTCCAGAAAAAATCTAATGACTTATCCTCGGATAACACCCATTTTCTGAAGAGATCTTCCTCTACGAAGTCTTGTACATCATAATCACTATAATCCTGAATTCTCATCCTTTTTCTTCCTTTTCTAACTCAAATTTGACGGAGCAGAATTGTCCATTTATTTTGAAGATGAATCGAATCACAGATTTGTAACCTTTGTAACTTTATTTTTTCAAAATTTTTTTTGCTAAAGATTGAACTACGAGCATTTTAAGTAGTTTAGCGTGGGATGAAAAGCTAAATCTGATGTTATTGTGGCATCGTAGAACGAATTATCTATTAGAATAGGGCACTGCTATATAAGAGATCATGGCTCAACAGGTTGATATCACAGCACTAAAGAATCGCATTGCCAACGGTGATGTGAATGCTCTAAATGAGCTTTATAGGTGCTATTATAGGAAGCTGAAACTATATGGTACTCAGTTTTCTCCTAAGCTGATATCGCTGAGTGTGGAGGACTTGATCCAAGATCTGTTTCTTTGGATTGCTAAAAACCACAAGCAATTAAATGAGGTAGATAATCTCGAAGTTTATTTGTTCTCAGCGCTCAAGAGAAATATCTATCAAGACATACACAAAGGACAGTCACGCAAAAACTTACTAGTCCTTTATTCCAATTCTGCCCAAACAAAAAGTCATGAGACGTCTGAAGAGTCCAAAATCATAGATTCAGAAAATCGGCATCTTGACAAACAACTTGTTCATCGCCTGTTAGCCCATCTTCCTGATAAGCAACGAGAAGTGATATATCTCAGGAACTATGTCAATATGAGTTATAAAGAGATAGGAGAGGTCATGAATCTATCCGAACAAATCGTGAGAAATTATAGCTATCGAGCGATGCAAAGTCTTAAAAGTAAATCTACTCCAGATTCCTATATTCAGGAGGGTTGAAAGAGATTCCCATACCTATAATATTGCTTAAATAGATCGCTACAGGATATCAAAAAGCATTAATGCTTTTATGGCGGCTTCTGTATCATTGTTTTCCAGCCAGCGTTGACCTATCAGGTGTAGTGCTGCCTTCCAGTCTGTCGTATCCTTTTGTGCGATTAGGGCCTTAATTTCTGGATGGTTTCTTATTGTCAGAACTTCACTTGATTCTGGCAGTCGCTCTAAGTTTCCTAATCGACCCAAATTATTACCGGTTAAAACACTACTCTCTCGGATACTCTGGGGCAATAGATCTATGCCAAGCCCCTTAGTTCGTACTGGTTTAGGGATCTCAAAGAGGGCACTACTGTTGGCGCGGCAATACCAGCTCCCACCCATGCGTGCCACTAAATCTAGCTTGTGCGTATCGAGCTTCCCCGTCTCATCCAGATATTTATCATTCAGGTGAATCCGCACCACTCGTGCAATCACCAGATTACCAGCTCCACCTTGATCTCCTAATTCGATCACTTGATCAACCGTACACTCTAACGCCACAGGTGCCTCTCCAACTCTGGGAGGTCTGATCTTATCGCTCGGGACCTGTGTGAGTCCAGATTTGACAAATTCATTCACCCCCTTGTCATAGGCAGTGCTGGCTAGTGACATCTGTTCTACCAGAGAATGATTGACGATGTTGATGACTACCTCTTTGACCTCATATATATTTTGGAGGGTATGCTTGAGGGTGTTATCTCGTCCATTACGAGCTGGTGAGAAAACCATCACCGGTGGTTTAGAGCTGAATACATTAAAAAAGCTAAAAGGACTAAGATTGACATTGCCATCTAGATCTATTGTGCTCGCAAAGCAAATTGGCCTAGGGGCTACCGCTGTTAACAGCAGGTTGTGCAAATCCCGCTGACTGAGTTCCTCAGGGCTATATGTCGTTATCTCGCTCATCTTTCGTTAGTTATTTAGCCGGTAATACCTTCGTCTCTACTTTCCCAAATCCTACTCTCCTCCCGTCTTTTTCAGCATATCCACGCATCGTTACGGTGTCATGATCATTGATAAACACCCTCGTACTTCCATCATTCATCTGTACTGGCTTAGAACCCGCCCATGCGATTTCCAGCATGGAACCATAGGAGTTTTCATCCTTTCCTGAGATCGTCCCAGATCCCATCATATCTCCTACTTTTATATTGCAGCCATTGACCGTATGATGTGCAAGCTGCTGCACCATGCTCCAGTACATATATTTGAAATTAGATTCACAGACTATCTGCGCTGATCCTTGATCAGGTTTGATGCTCACCGATAAATTGATATCGTAGTTATTATTTCGGTCCGTCTGTAGATAGGACAGGACATTAGGTTCTTGAGTAGGCCCTGCTACTCTGAATGGCTCAAGTGCCTCCATCGTAACTATCCATGGAGAAATCGACGAGGCGAAGCTCTTGCCCAGGAAAGGTCCAAGGGGTACATATTCCCACTTCTGAATATCTCTCGCTGACCAATCATTAAATAAGACCATCCCAAAGATGTGATCCATAGCATCCGCCGCCGCAACTGAATCTCCAAGCGCGCTAGATTTTCCAATTATAAAGCCTGTTTCCAATTCAAAATCTAATCTCCCAGAAGCTTGATAGACGGGTTGGCTCTCTCCTTTGGGTAACACCTGACCTTTGGGCCGATGGATGTCATGACCACTGACGATGATCGACGAGGCGCGCCCGTGATATCCGACAGGGATATGCCGCCAATTAGGAAGTATTGCATTCTCTGGATCACGAAACATCATACCGACATTAGTGGCATGCTCAATACTGGAATAAAAGTCCGTGTAATCTCCTACTTCTACCGGTAGATGCATTTGTGCATCAGACTGCTTGACAAACAGTTGTGGATGCCCAGCGATTGGGGAACTATCATCCTGGATCCAGCCCTGCACATCCGTTCTAACCTTAGCAGTAATCCGCTTCCCAAGTGCAATAAAGTCATTCAACACTGACTGATGCAACACGGAGGTGTCAAAGTCAAAAACGCCTAACTCTGCCACTGCGGCCAAATCTAAAATGTGCGCTCCAATAGCGACACCAACTCGAGGCGTTCTGTCAGCGGTTGAAAATATGCCAAAAGGTATATTGTAGATAGAAAAGTCCGAATCGTCTGGGATATCGATGATCATACATCTTTAATTATGGGTGATTTATTCTAATGGGCGATCCAAGATTTATAATACTTGCCATCATCTATTTTAAGCGCATCTTCTGTGATCATCAATGGCTTGAATGTGTCAATCATAACTGCAAGTTCCGCCGTTTCAGTTTGGCCGATGCTAGCTTCATAAGTGCCAGGATGCGGACCATGAGGTATACCAGAAGGATGCAGCGAAATATGTCCCGGAGCGATATTAGTTCTACTCATAAAGTCTCCGTCGACATAGTACAGCATCTCATCTGAATCAATATTAGAATGATTATATGGCGCCGGTATAGACTTAGGATGGTAGTCATACAATCTCGGACAGAACGAACAGATCACAAAGGCCTTAGTCTCAAAGGTCTGATGGACTGGCGGAGGCTGGTGTACCCTGCCGGTTATGGGTTCAAAATTATGGATCGAAAATCCATAGGGATAGTTATAACCATCCCAGCCTATCACATCAAAAGGATGTGATGCATAGACCATCTCATGAATCGTATTTTGTTTCTTCACCTTGATGAGGAACTCTCCAGTTTCATCATGGGTCTCAAGGTTTTCGGGAAGCTTATAATCACGTTCGCAAAATGGCGAATGCTCGAGCAACTGTCCAAACCAATTCCGATAACGCTTAGGCGTGTATATCGGATGAAATGACTCTGCATAGAGTATGCGATTGTCACTTGTATCAAATTCAATCTGATAAATCATTCCTCGAGGGATAATCAAGTAATCCCCGTACTCAAAGCTAATCTGCCCGACCAATGTTTTCAATGTCCCCGTGCCTTTGTGTATGAAGAGCATCTCATCTGCGTCAGCGTTTTTATAAAAATACTGAGTCATCGATTCCCTGGGTGCCGCTACTCCAATATGAACATCATTATTGACTAATAGCGTGGTACGTGATTGCAAAAAATCCTGCTGGGGTGCGACATCAAATCCGATCAGCTTGCGACTGGTGAGGTTCTTTTCAACGGCAATGTTAGGAGTTACATCCGTCTGTCCGAGCATCTCCTTGACCATCGTCGGTCGCTGAACGTGATAGAGCAGCGAGGACATCCCATCAAATCCGATGGTGCCAAACACTTGCTCATAATATAAGCTGCCATCTGGTTTCTCGAATTGTGTGTGCCGCTTAGTTGGGAATTTACCAAGTCTATGATATATAGGCATTGCTTGTCTCTTTAATTAATGGTTAGCTCTCGTGATCGAGGAAGAGCTCTGTAATATTCATTGTGCCTTACAATGTACCTCTAAGTTCCTGCTCGCGTTCAATAGCTTCAAATAAAGCTTTAAAATTCCCTTTGCCAAATGATTGAGCACCTTTCCGTTGGATGATTTCGAAAAACATCGTTGGACGAGGTTCTACCGGCTTGGTAAAAATCTGGAGTAGATACCCTTCGTCATCTCTATCAACCAATATTCCTAATTCTTGCAGCGGCGCAATGTCTTCATCTATTTTTCCAACTCTATCCAAAACAGCGTCATAATAGGTATTGGGTACTCGTAAGAATTCTATCCCTCGACTGCGTAATTGCTTTACTGTTTCGATGATATCATCTGTAGCTACAGCGATGTGTTGAATTCCTGCACCTTCATAAAAATCGAGATATTCATCGACCTGAGACCGTTTCTTACCAATTGCCGGCTCATTGATAGGAAATTTTATCCGTCCATTGCCATTGCTGACAACCTTACTCATTAAGGCGGTGTATTCGGTCGAGATGTCGGTATCATCAAACGTCAAAATATTGACGAAGCCCATCACCTTTTCATAAAACTCGACCCAATAATCCATCTTACCCAAAGCGACATTGCCCACCATATGATCAACATATTTTAAGCCAACGGGTGCTGGGTTAAAGTCAGGGGTTTCCCATTTCTTATAACCCGGCAAAAAGATGCCATTGTATTCCTTTCTCTCGACGAATTCATGAACCGTTTCCCCATAAGTATATATTCCAGAGCGAACGACCTTACCCTGTTCATCTTCTTCAGTTGTTGGTTCAAAATAAGAGGTCGCCCCTCTCTTAATCGCCTCATTATAGGCATAGGTCGCATCGTCTACCCACAGTGCTACTACCTTTATTCCATCTCCATGTTTATCGATATGCGCTCCTATCTTGGTGTTGCTTTTGAGTGGTGAGGTGAGCACAAGCCGAATTTTATCTTGAATGACTACATAACTTTCTCTGTCCTTCAAGCCCGTCTCCAATCCGGCATAAGCTAAAGACTGAAAACCAAAAGCCGCTTTGTAAAAATGAGCTGCTTGTTTGCTATTGCTGACGTATAATTCTATGTAGTCTGTGCCATTCAGCGGCATAAAATCCTCAGCTTGTTCATATATCTTCGGAATCTCTAATGATTGGTTCATTTATAAAATTTATAGCTCACAAATTGATGCATATGCAACAATACCGAAACACAATTAAGTGTTATTATGTTGCATGAACAACAAATTATTTTCATGGCTATTTTTGTATGATTATCAGAAGTAGGACGACGTAGTTTCGGCTTAAAATGTGCTAGATGAAAGAGAACCAGCGATTTGGTATCTATATAGAAAGAACCTTTAAAAAGATTATCTCCACCTATCAACAGGTATTTCGAGATAACAATATTGATCTTACTATTGAGCAGTGGGTGATTCTACAACGTATAGATACATTGGGTCAGAACGCTTCGCAAGCCGAGATCGCCAACACGAGCTACCGTAATAGGGCGACTACATCAAGAGTAATAGAAGGGCTTCGCAAAAAACACCTGATCAAAAAGGAGCGATTTGATGGGGATTTAAAGCGATACAAATTAGTGCTTACTTCAAAAGGCCATGAGGCGTATAAAGAAGCGCTACCACTAGTCGAGACATTAAGAACCATCGGACATCAACAGATCAGTCAAGAAAAATTTGACATCCTTATTGAAGTGCTTGACCAAATATGGGAGAACTATGATCAAGCCGAAGTGATGGCAGACAATAACTAACTGATCTCATAGTAACCCTGACAGCTTTAGAACAACTCCCTTCTTTTTCATATCGAGGAGGCACGACTGAATAT
>CAZDHV010000020.1:17447-23220 GCA_964505335.1 uncultured Saprospiraceae bacterium
TATATGTTCAGATGATATCCCTTTGGGATTATTACGACAACCTCTTTTTGCTTTGCGCTTTCTGCGGCTTTGCGCGCATTAATTTCCTGTTGAATTATTCTAAGATGATATTGGGGTGATTCTAAAAGCCTGAAGGGCTGATACTACAATAGTATAGTGCGATCATAGCATTCCGAACCCAGAATGGGTGACATAATTTAACTCCATCACACCTTCACGGTCACCGCATTTTCTTCCTTAGAGGTAGACATGACAATCATGCTTTGGACGTTGCCTAAGTCAGACACTAAGGTGAGCTTAGTCAGGATAAAAGTTTCATAGGCCTCTATGTCTCTGACGACAACTTTTAGGAGATAATCATAGCTGCCAGACACCCGATGGCACTCCAGTACCTCTTCGAAGTCATCTACGATCTTGACGAAGCGGTCGAGGTATTCTCTGGTATGTCCTTTGAGGGTGATCCCGACGAAGATGGTCTGCTTGTAGCCCAATCGCCGCTTATTGATAATCGCCATATACTTGTTGATATAGCCCTCTCGCTGTAGGCGCTTGATACGCTCAAAGATGGGTGTAGTTGTCATCCCCAGTTCCTCAGCGATACGCTTGTGTGTTCGGTTACTGTCTTGCTGTAGCAGATTCAAAATTTTAGCATCAGTAGAGTCCAGTTTATACGCCATCCGAAAATATTTCTGTAAAAGTCACCTTAAAGCTCAAAATTCGGAATAATATTCTACAATAATTAATATTAAAAGAAAATACAATTATCAACTCAGCAATTACATAGAAAATACATGAACAAGAAGGGCCCTATTCGTATTTTATAGAGGCAAAATACACCATGAATGCTAGTTGAAGTCGAAGTACCACGCCTGGGAGAAAGTATAAAGGAAGCCACGATCTTGTCCTTTCCTAAGCAAGTCGGTGAGTACGTAGAAGAAGGCGAAACCATATTGGAGATCGCTACTGACAAGGTCGACTCTGACATCGCTGCGCCAAGTTCTGGAACGATCAAAGAAATTCTTGCAGCTCCAGACGACGTGATTCCTATAGGACAAGTGGTGATCATTATCGACAGCAGCGGAGCTCCTCAAGCTAGCAAGAAGACATCAAAACCTGCCAGCAATTCAAAGAAAACAAGCCAATCAAACAATAGCAGATCAAAAGCAAAGACCTCCAATGCTGAGCGAGCACCCCAAGTTTCTTCAGCGTCTTCAGACGGAGAAGTATTCTTATCACCGCTCGTGCTAAGCATCGCTAAAAGTGAGAATCTGACGATGCAGGAAATCCGTACGATTAAGGGCACTGGCGCCGATGGCCGAATTAAAAAAAGTGACATCCATCGATATCTCAAAGATCGCAAGTATCCATTGCCTGAGGGTGCCCCTACTCCATCGAGTCCGTCGAATGGAGCAGTAAGATTCAACAATCCCTTCTCCGATTTTCAACCGCCAGCAGTATCCTATGACGAGGACGTCGATCGCATAGAGCCTATGGACCGCATGAGAGAGATTATTGCAGGTCATATGGTCTACTCGATGCAGACCGCTCCGCATGTCACCTGCTATGCAGAGGTGGATCTGACTAATGTGGTCCAATGGAGAAATGGCGTCAAGCAAGCCTTCTTGGACAAGCATGGCTATAAGCTCACGCTAACGCCCATCTTCTTAGAAGCAATCGCTAAGGCTATTCAGGATTTCCCCATGATCAATGTATCACTCAACGGCACAGACATCGTATTCAAAAGTGAGATTAACATAGGCATGGCGACAGCTATCCCTTCGGGCCATCTCATCGTACCTGTCATCCATCAGGCGGATGAGAAAAACCTGTTTGGCCTAGCTAAGGAAGTCAACATCTTATCCGATAAAGCACGGAACAACAAGCTAGCCCCTGACGACGTGCAGGGTGGCACGTTCACCTTGAGTAATGTGGGAACATTTGGCAGCTTGACAGGCACGCCAATCATCAATCAACCTCAGTCGGCCATCTTGGCGACCGGAATCATCAAGAAGAGCGCGGAAGTGATGACTTACGATGGCGAAGACCGCATAGAGATTCGTCAGATGATGATCATGGCGCTGTCGTTTGACCATCGTGTAATCGACGGATTTCTCGGGGGTTCATTCTTAAAGAAAGTCGCCGACTACCTCGAGGCTTTTGATCCAAAAAGAACTATTTAAAAATGGCAGTAGCAACAGTACAACGAAATCAGACAGTAGACAAAGACATATTGCTCAAAGGGTTTCAATTATTCGCCGAAGCCAGGGCGATGTCGGCACTCTATGAGGATAACGCCAAGCTCACATCCAAATATGTGCATGCTACCTCCAAGGGTCATGAAGCCATACAGATTGCGGCAGGCATGCAGTTGCTCCCTCAAGATTATGCCTACCCCTACTACCGAGATGATGCGATGCTATTAGGTATAGGCATGAAGCCCTATGATCTCATGCTGCAGTTGCTCGCCAAGAAGGATGATCCATTTTCGGGCGGTCGCACCTACTATAGTCATCCAAGCCTCCGAGACGACGATAAGCCAAAGATTCCACATCAGTCATCGGCAACCGGCATGCAAGCCATCCCTGCTACGGGCGCAGCACTTGGCATGCAATACAAAGAACAGCTTGGAATCGATGACAACAATACGCCTATCGTGCTCTGCTCTCTTGGGGATGCTTCCATTACTGAGGGTGAGGTGGCGGAGGCTTTTCAGATGGCAGCACTCAGGCAACTGCCGATACTATACCTAGTGCAGGATAATGAATGGGATATCTCAGCTTCTGCTGACGAGGTGAGAGCGCAGGACGCCTTCGAATACATCCAAGGGTTCAAGGGCGTTGAAGCCTTCACCATCAACGGCTCAAGTTTTATCGAGTGTTACATCACTATCCAGGAAGCGCTCAGCATCATCAGGACAGAAAGACGCCCCATACTCATCCATGCAAAAGTGCCACTGCTTAATCATCATACCTCGGGAGTACGTATGGAGTGGTATCGTGATGACCTCGACGAGGCACAATCACGAGATCCATACCCCGTCATGCTCTTGGAGCTCAGAGAGCATGGGGTGGACCAGAAGACAATAGACCGTATAGAACAAGAGGCACAGGATAAGGTAGCAGCACAGTTTCAAAAAGCACTAAAAGCTCCTGACCCACAACCAGAAGATCTATTTACCCATGACTTTGCTCCTGCCGCACATGTCGCAGAAGAAGGCAACCGAGAACCCGAAACTGGCCAGGAAGTAGTCATGGTTGATTGTGCTCTATTCGCTATTAAAGAACTGATGGCTGAGCATAAGGAATGTCTCCTATATGGTCAGGATGTAGGCCATCGCTTGGGGGGTGTATTTAGAGAGGCCGCCACCTTGGCACAGACCTATGGTAACGAACGAGTATTCAATACGCCCATCCAAGAAGCATTTATCATCGGGTCTACTGCCGGCATGAGTGCTGTAGGTCTTAAGCCTATTGTCGAGGTTCAATTTGCAGATTATATATGGCCAGGATTGAACCAATTGTTTACAGAAGTGAGTCGCTCGTGCTTCCTGTCTAATGGCAAGTGGCCCGTGTCGATGATCCTCAGAGTTCCGATCGGAGCCTACGGCAGTGGCGGACCTTATCACTCGTCTTCTGTGGAGTCCGTCGTAGCCAATATCAGAGGCATCAAGATCGCCTATCCGAGCAATGCTGCCGACCTCAAGGGACTGATGAAAGCAGCCTACTACGACCCCAATCCTGTTGTCATCTTTGAACACAAGGGATTGTACTGGTCTAAGATCAAAGGCACTGAGGGTGCTAAATCTATAGAGCCTGATTCAGATTATATCCTCCCATTTGGGAAAGCGCATCTGGCACAAGAGATCTGGGAGGATGATACGCAAGAGACCTTGACTATTGTCACCTATGGCATGGGAGTGCATTGGGCACTCAATGCCAGCAAGGAGTATGCAACACAGGTGGAGGTCATAGATCTTCGCACGCTGTACCCGCTGGATGAAGAAACGATCTTCAAATCTGTGCGTAAGACCAGAAAGTGTCTCGTACTGACTGAGGAGCCAACAGGCAATTCTTTTGCTCGCAGTCTCAGTGGTCTGATCCAAGAACGCTGCTTCCAAAATCTCGATGCGCCTGTGATGACCTTAGGTTCTGAAAACATGCCGGCAATACCACTGAATAGCATACTTGAGGAAACCATGATTCCTTCTGCAGAGAAAGTAAAAACCAAGATTGAGGAGCTATTGGCTTACTGAGGTCAAACTCCGCTTCTCACTTTCTTATGCCTAAATCATAGGTCGTCTTCACATAGAGAGCCATTAGATACCCGTACCTACATCAATATTACAATGAGCTTCTTAGAGCCGTTCCAGCAGCAGCATTATAGGAAATATTGACATGAAGGAAGGAATTATATACCTACTTCCGCTCTTCTCAACATCTATCTTTGCTTTGACTTTACAATCTGAAGAATTCTGATTCACATATAGATATTATGACAGTTCTATTTTTGTTTTTTTTGGTTCAAAAATATATGCGAATACAAAAAAAATAAAACCAACGAAAATTGCTACCGATGATGCTGATCAATGGTCTCAGGGACCTTATGATCTTCATAGGATACAACATAGTTGTTCATGTAAACTTAGATATCAATGAAAAATATTTCTCGTAGAACCTTTAATCAGAGCCTTACCTTAGGCGTCGGCGCAATAATTGCAAATCCACTCAATAGCCCAGTCCATGGACAGAAGCAAAAGAAATTAGGGGTCGCCCTAGTAGGCCTGGGGCTATATAGTGAGTTTGAGTTAGCACCCGCCTTACAGGAAACAGACCATTGCAGATTGGCTGGCATTGTCACAGGTACCCCGTCAAAGGCCAAAAAGTGGGCGAAGAAATATGATATTCCACGAGAAAATATTTATTCCTACGACACATTCGACGACATTAAAAACAACGACGAAATCGATATCGTATATGTCGTCTTACCCAATGCCATGCATGCAGAGTTTTCGATTCGAGCTGCTCGAGCAGGTAAGCATGTCATCTGTGAAAAGCCGATGGCAGTAAGCGTCGAGGAATGTGATGCAATCATGGATGCGTGCAGTAAAGCTGATGTAAAATTAGGTGTAGGTTATCGCTTGCATTCTGAGCCTTATACTAAAGAAATCAAACGAATTGTAGCCGAAAAAGAATTTGGTGAAGTACGCTTTGTTTCTGCAGAAGCTGCGTATCACTCTGTGGATGATCCAGGGCAGTGGAGATTGAATAAGTCTCTATCTGGTGGCGGTGCATTGATGAATATGGGTGTGTATGCCATTCAAAGTGCCATCTATGGTACAGGACAAAATCCAACTTCGGTGAGGGCACAGGAGTTCAGTACACGACCTGATTATTTTAAAGACACTGATGAAACGATTACAGCTCAATTCGAATTTCCTAATGGGGCTGTCGGTAATATATTCACCTCACACAATGTACATGTGAACAAGTTATTCTCGAGCTTTGACAATGGCTGGGTCGAGTTAAATCCTGCTAATCACTATGGCCCATTAAGTGGGCGGACATCTGAGGGAAGAACAATTAGATATAAGCATAAAAGGCATCAAACACTTCAATTGGATGATTTCTCAAAACACATCTTACAAGGTGCTCCTAACCTTGCTCCGGGAGAGATGGGCAAGCGAGACATGATTATTGTCGAAGCCATCTACACGTCCATCCAACAAGGAAGCAAAAAGATACCGTTAGACTTGGGGCAAATAGGACTTGTCTAA
>CAZDHV010000021.1:0-23107 GCA_964505335.1 uncultured Saprospiraceae bacterium
CAACCTGCCATCAAAAAATCAATCTATAAAATCTACCCTTCAGAGGTTGGATCAGCTCAAGACACCACGGATGGTCATCTTGGGAAATCAGACCGTACTGAGTAGCCTAAATAATCTTCAATCGATAGTGAGCATCAAAGGTCAAACGGGTGTATCCAATGATAGCGAGGCAGTAGTTACCAGTGACTTTACCAATTTCAATATCTCGGAAGAGGTTATTGCTCGAGTAAAAAGATATCCACCGCTCACCAGTCCATTTGGTGAATATAGCTTCGGCCAAAGTCAACAGACGCTACTGCAACAGGCTATAGGCGGCATTGAGACAGACTTCCCTCTGCTCAGCTTTTCTGAATATGACGGTATCAGATGGGCCTTCTTATTTGGTGAGGGCATCTGGAGATGGAAGTACTTTGACTATATAGAAGATGGCAGCTACGAAGTGATCTCAGAGATCATTGACAAGTCGATTGTATATACATCTACCAAGGATGATAAGCGAAAATTTAGGGTCAGCACGAGCGAGAACATCTATCAAGAAAATGATGAAGTTAGAATAGTCGCAGAGTTATACAACAGCAACTATGAACTGATTAATGATCCCGAAGCCTACCTCACGATCACAAATGAGTCGGGTGAGGAGTTCAGCTATACCTTTTCAAAGTCCAATAATGGTTATGCCTTAAATGCTGGCGTATTCGTGCCCGGCAGGTATAGCTACAAGGCCAATACGTCTCATGCTGGCGAGCAGTATGAGGACACAGGAAAATTCTCTGTGCGACGTATCGAAGTTGAAAAATCAAACCTACAGGCCAATCACAATGTATTACATGCTTTAGCAACTAAGTCTTCTGGGAAAGTGTATTACCCTGATCAGATAAATCTACTCCAAGAAGAGCTACTCGGCAATGATCGGATGAAGCCCATTCTCTATCAAAACGTCGTTAATCGCAGCATCTTAGATCTGAAGTGGTTGCTCGGCCTGTTGCTATTGAGCCTTGTCTTAGAGTGGTTCCTGCGACGCTATTTCGGAAGGTTATAGAAGATTACAACTCAGCCTTAAAAAAGTTAAGGCCTCAACTGCTCAGTTGGGCCTATTTAGCAATAGAATCAATATTGATTCTTTATTTTTCTTAATGCAATCTCAAATCGTTTTACACCTTCGATTCTTTCACTATTCGTTCACCGAATAATAGAACGATCGCCGATGCTATGGCGAATATTATCATGGGAAATAATTTGAAAGCAATTTATGGGATAAACTTCCAAAAAGTCAATAGTAAAAACCCTTAGAGTCAGAAAATACACCATATTAAGTAGGTCAGTTTGATCAGAATACTAGTCTCCAGAAATCAAAAAAGCCAAGCTATCATGACGATAACTTGGCTTGAGATGTATATCTATTTATGCAGTCAGCTTACACCAACGCCTCATATTTTTTCTCTACAACATTCCAGTTGATGATACTCAAGAATGCCTTAACATAATCAGGTCTTCTATTCTGATAGTTTAAGTAATATGCATGCTCCCAAACATCAACAGCAAGGATAGGTGTTCCGCCACATCCTACACCAGGCATCAATGGATTGTCCTGATTAGGCGTGCTACAGATTTCGACTTTGCCACCATCATGTACACATAACCATGCCCATCCCGAGCCAAATCTGGTACCTGCAGCAGCAGCAAACTTAGCTTCGAATTCTTCCTTTGAGCCAAAAGCCGCTTTAATAGCATCGAGAAGTGGACCAGAAAGCCTTCCTCTATCGCCCGGAGCGATTACTTCCCAAAACAATGAGTGGTTGTAGAATCCCCCACCATTATTACGCACGGCTCCGTTAGTCATATCGAGTGAGCCTAATATTTCTTCTATACTCTTGTTAGCAAGAGGTGTTCCCTCGATTGCAGCATTAAGCTTCTTGGTGTAACCTGCGTGGTGCTTGCTGTGGTGGATCTCCATCGTGCGAGCGTCAATGCTTGGTTCTAATGCGTCATATGCGTATCCTAAATCTGGTAGTTCAAAAGCCATTTTTATTTGTTTTAAAAAGTGAAAGTATACTGTCGAATAAAACGATCCCGAATATAAGAAGTTTACCTTTGTAGCAACGGATAAATGCAAAATCATGAGACAAGAAAAAGACTCCATAGGATATATAGATGTACCTGAAGACAAGTATTGGGCGGCACAAACTCAGCGTTCCATTCAAAATTTTAAGATAGGCGGTCAAAAAATGCCGAAAGAGGTCATCAAAGCATTCGCTATCCTGAAAAAAGCCGCTGCAGCCACTAATGCAGAGCTCGGAGTTCTTGATAAATCTAAAGCAGAACTGATCGGCAAGGTATGCGATGAAATCACAGCTGGAGATCTTGATGATCAATTTCCGTTAGTGGTATGGCAGACGGGTTCTGGTACTCAGAGCAATATGAATGTCAATGAGGTAGTTGCCAATCGTGGACATGTCATGCACGGAGGTAAACTGACTGATCAACCCAAAGCACTACACCCAAATGACGATGTCAATAAGTCTCAGTCGTCTAACGATACGTTTCCAACAGCCATGCACATCGCTGCATATACCATATTGATGGAAAATACGATCCCAGGAATCGAGAAGTTGAAGGCAACCATTGAAGCCAAATCAGCAGAATTTATGGACGTGGTCAAGATCGGCCGTACACACTTCATGGATGCCACCCCAGTAACCGTCGGACAAGAGTTATCAGGATATGCTTCACAATTAGATCATGGCATCCGTGCGATCAAGAATACCTTGGCTCACCTCTCAGAGTTGGCACTTGGTGGCACTGCTGTTGGAACAGGCTTGAACACTCCTAAAGGATACCCTGAACTGGTCGCGAAGAAAATTGCTGAGTTGACAGGAATACCATTTGTAACTGGTGAAAATAAATTTGAAGGGCTTGCAGCACACGATGCCATCGTAGAAGCACACGGCGCTCTTAAAACTGTAGCAGTATCGCTTATGAAGATCGGCAATGACATCCGGATGCTTGCTTCAGGACCACGGAGTGGTATCGGCGAGCTCATCATCCCTGCTAATGAACCAGGCTCGTCAATCATGCCTGGCAAAGTTAATCCAACACAGTCCGAAGCACTGACTATGGCTATGGCACAAGTCTGTGGAAACGATGTGGCGATAAACATCGGTGGCATGACTGGACACTTTGAGCTTAACGTATTTAAGCCATTGATGATCTATAATTTCTTGATGTCTGCAAGGCTCATTGGCGATGCCTGTGTGAGCTTCAATGACAACTGTATTGCTGGTCTTAAGCCGAATCATAAAAAGATCACAGAGCATCTCAATAACTCATTGATGCTGGTTACCGCTCTTAATACTAAGATCGGATACGATAAAGCCTCAGAGATTGCCAAGAAAGCTTACAAGGAGGATTCAACCTTACGAGCTGCAGCTATTGCTCTCGGGTATCTGACAGATGAAGAGTTTACTGAGTGGGTAAGACCTGAGAAGATGATTGGTGGGCTGGGGTAATGGTAACCTGATGCTTCATTGAAAGATGAGTTATATTTGATGAAACCATATTGTTATGGCAGAGATCACATCCTTATCACAACTCAATCCCGATGGTTATTATACCTATCAGGATTATCTGACCTGGAAGTTCAAGGAGCGAGTGGAGCTATTTAAGGGTGTAATCGCCAAGATGTCACCAGCGCCTAATCGAAGGCATCAAGAGATATTTGGACATCTATTTCTTGCAATTGGCAACTTTCTATCCAAGAAACAATGTAAGGCCTTTGCTTCCCCTTTTGATGTAAGGCTCCCGGTGTCCAACAAAAAAGGAAAAATAGATACTGTTGTCCAACCTGATATCTGTGTGGTATGTAATCTGAATCTACTAGATGAACAGGGATGCAATGGTGCACCAGATTTGGTTATTGAGATATTATCGCCAGGTAATTCTATCCGCGAGATGAAAGACAAATTCGAGTTGTATGAGCAATCCAAGATTTCTGAATATTGGATTGTTGACCCACAAAAGGAGTCTGTTATTATCTACTCACTAAATGGAGAGCATCAATATATCGGGAGTAGACCTCATGTGCTTGGTGATCAGCTTAGTTCCGCCGTATTGAATGGACTCGAAATAGATGTGACGTCCTTATTTGTCGAGTAATTTTGATTATTCCTGAGGGATCCCAAGACCACTATAAATTATCCAACATCGCCATTACAGCCGCCTTCTTTCTAACTGCTACAGGGACGAGATCTCCATTAGTCATGGATAGATAACCACCTTCTGTTCGGACATACTCCTTGATATAGTCGATATGTATGAGGTGCGACTGGTGTACTCTCATGAAGTTATGATTAGCAAATAGTTGATCATAAGACTTCAAGGTCTTAGTGACAAAGATTTGGTCCATCCCTTCGACGTGAAATATGGTGTTATTACCATCCGCTTCACACCTGATGATCTTGCTGATTTCAACCACTGTAATCCGATCAAGTGCATGAAGTGATATCCGCTTTGGGAGTTGATTTGGATTGTTGATGGTCTCTTTGAGTAGATCTATGCTTTCGGTCGAGGGGCTCAACATCTTAGTGGCTTTCTCCACGGCACTGACGAGGTGATCTGAGTTAAGTGGCTTGAGCAGATAATCTATTGCGGCGAATCTAAAGGCCTTAATCGCAAACTCGTCAGTAGCGGTTATAAATATCAACTTGGCTGAGAGATTGGGAAAGATCTCAAGCAGATCGAAGCCCGTGCCATCACCCAACATGATGTCTAAGAATATGATGTCAGGAGTCTTAGTGGACAAGATCTTAGCGGCTTCAACGATGCTTTGAGCCTTGCCAACAATCTCTATCTGCGGGCAATGTTGTTTTAAGTCATTTTCTAACACCTGCAGGGCTACCGGCATATCATCGACGAGTACTGCTGTATACATAATCAGATGTTTGTTGTTGTTTAATACGTGTGCTCATATGGAATCAATAATATCACCTCAGTGCCAATGGCTTTGCCAATAGGATCAACCAAATCATTAATGGTTATGTACTCATTTTTAGTCTTGTGCAGAGAATTCAATCTGTCTGTAGCAATTTGGACAGCCATAGATTCATGATCTTTCTTTTGGTTCTTGAGCTTTAGTGTAGCAGCTTTCTCTCGGCCGATTCCATTGTCGATAATCGTGCAATTGAGGTGTTCTTCTGTCAATGAAAAATTGATCGATATGTTTCCCAATGAGCTAAGATGAGATACCCCGTGGATCACAGCATTCTCAACGAACGGTTGAACGATCATCGGAGGTATTTCAATTTCATCAGGATCAACATCTGTAGGCAATTCAATGCTATACTCAAATGGATTGCTCTGACAGAACTGCTCCAACTCAAGATACTTTTCTAATGTTGCCCGCTCTTCGGCCAGCGTTGTTGAATCTTTCTTGGAGTTGGTTAAGATGCCTCTCATCAGCGCTGCAAAGTTCTGTATCTGATCTCGAGCGACTTCATTTTTATTGGTGACAATCAATCCTTGGATACTATTAAGCGCATTAAAGATGAAATGGGGATTCATCTGAAGCTGAAGCGCCTTTTGCTCCAGAGTAAGCAGTTCATTTTTAAGCTGCAATTGACGTCGTTTCTCCTCTTCTTTGGACCGTATTGATTTAATGCGATTGCGGATGATCCATATTGCAAGTAGGCCAAGTAAACCAATAACCAACAACTTAAACCATGTCCGATGCCATAGTGCTGTGTTGATCTCAAACTGATGATTGATTAGATTGCTCTCCGTCCCACGAGTCCCCTTAGCTTTAGCCTCGAAGGTGTATTCGCCAGGAGCGAGACTATAGTAATTAACTGCTGTGCTTGAATTCCATTCTGACCACTCATCATTGAGTCCGCTAAGTCGCCAACTATAGACGATGCCCTTAGGATGATCTATGTTGATGGCTCTAAATTTAAAATTGAAGTCATTCTCAAAATGCTTGTAGAGATGCCTGTTGGAGACACCCGCCTCGACTTCTGACGAACCTTCTGCATAAGAACCATGCGGCTTATTCTTAATGAGGATGTCTTCAAAATGCAACTGAGGATTGCTAACAGAGAGCTTACGGTTATCAGGAGTGTGCTTGGTTAGACCATTCAAGGTGCCAAACCACAGATTGCCTTCACGATCCTTGGCAACAGAATTATGACAGGTCTCTATACCCACGAAGCCCTCGTTCTTTCCAAAGTTCTGTACTTCCGTGATAGTACCCGACTCATTAAGGAGGATCTTATCTATTCCTTTTTCCGTACCGACCCATAGGTTGGCGTCGTCATCAATGAGCATAGAGTAGATATTCTCACTTGCTAGTTGCTCATTCTCTGCTACGACCTCAAAAGTGGGTTCAAGCTCTTGATATTGGGCCTTATACATTCCTTTACCAGCAGTGCCTATCCAGATATTCTGGAGTGAGTCAAAAGTGATCGTCCTGACTTCTGTTTTAGGCAGACCATTCGCCTCATCAAAGTTGACAATCTTACCATTTCTAATATATCCGATGCTTCCGTTTCGAGAGGCATACCACAGATCGCCAAGGGGACTGACAGCAAGAACTGTTATCCGTAAATCTGCCACTCCTTGCCGCCTCTTAAATTCCTCTACTTGAACACCGATGCTGTCCAGAAATAAAATCTTCGCAAGACCATCTGCATAAGTTCCAACCCATAGGTCCCCGTTTCCATCCTGCCTAACCGAGCGTATCCAATCACTGGATAGTCCGTTCTCAGTATTCAACCGTCGATAGCCACTGGTATCATGCATCACCAGTCCACCTCCTGCTGTGCTTAGCCACAGTCGACCGCTCGAATCTTCATATATATCGGTACACTTAGTCTCTATATATGTACTATCAATATCTGTCGAGATGCCTCCGCTATCAATCGCTGACACGCCATCTGTGTCCACGGACAACATCAAGCCTCGATCACTCGTCGGGGATATGGCATAGATACGATTGCCATTGAGGCCATTTGCACTGGTATAGTGAGTGAAGTACTGACCTAAATATTTACTTATTCCACCTCCTGATGAAGCGATCCATATGTTATCCGATTGGTCTGTTTTAATCGCTCTGATATTGTTATGGCTCAGCCCATGACGCTCAGAAATCTGGGTCCATTGATCTCTAGCTGGTGCATAAATCTGTATGCCAGCATTTTGAGTGCTTAACCAGACCTCATCCCTGATCATGCTGATAGATTGACCCCGCTGTAGGTCTCTATCACTATGCTCACTCGTAATCGCTAAGTCTTGCAGACTGAGAGAGGACACCCCGCCGCCATATTGAGCAATCCACAGTTGTTGATTTCTGCCTATAGCAATACTCTTGATATCCTGACTTAACAAATCTTCTTGCGCAATACGCTCAACATCTCTCTGCTCATCCATACGATACAGTCCGTTGGAAGTCGCTATCCAAAAATATTGGTTTATAGATACCATGCAGTTGATGGTTAGGACATCTATCCTGCTATCTATCTTGGCCTTCGTCAGCTTCAGATCATGCTGATTATGTTCATATAACCCTCGATCAGTAGCTATCCAGCATAACGAATCGTTTTGCTCTATGATATGGTTGATTCCTACTTCTGTTGGTATGGCATGAACAATGTTATCCCTTCGATAGATTGCTAATCCAGCCTTCGTGCCGAATAAAATATCATCTTCGTCATCTCCATATATAGTGTTCACATAATTAGATGGTAAGCCATTGCGACTGGTCAGTGCATCAAAGTTGATTCCGTCAAATCGCCCAACTCCTCCTCCTTGTGTGGCGATCCATATATATGAATGATGATCCTGATAGATGTCATAGGCCTGAGACTGAGGAAGTCCATCTTGCACACCATAATGCAAAAAGTTGTATTCCTGAGCGATGCACCTCCCGCTCAGGAATACAAGACTTATAATGATCAATGACTTAAGCTGAAACATAAGCTGTTAAGATAGCTCAATAACGATCAGATGCTGATTTTCATTTCTAAAGTGAGCGCTCCATCTTCGGTGATTGCCGTGATAGCATGTGGATGACTGTAGCGCACCTTATAGATCTCTCCACTGCGAGTTCTATAAGGCACGATGCTTGGGTATTGATCAATCCCACAATACTTGTTGGCACTGGCTGCTAAGTAATCCAGCAAATTATAGATGTCATTCATGTTGAGCTCAGTACTTGTAAAGATGATAGATTTATAATTTTCGCTGATGATCTCCTCATACTTCTCTCCTGCAAAATTTACAGTTGATGAAGACTCTTTACAGTGGTGGTAGTTGGCATCATTGTTAGTTACAGTATAATCCTCCGTCTCCATTGGACTGTCATTGAGGTGATCTTGAATCCACTCTTCAACATATCCAGTACCATCACAGGCTTGGTAAGCATATTGGATATAAGGTGGTTCGTGCTCTGATAAAAATCCATCAAAGAGATATCCTTTTCTACCGTCGGCTTTGACCTCAACCCATCGGCCGATTCTGTGATCGATAGTGTCTAATTGTGTAGACACTCGCTGTACTGATACCGAGGTGCCATGGACGAGTTTGGCTCTGACAAAAGCGTCCGTAGATGGCTGTGTTCTAAGATTTAATCCGCTAAATGAGAAGACATATGCTTCTGTTGGATTGGAGGTTAGGGTTGAGTCGATCTGCCCTATCAATGAATAACTCATTAAGAATGCTGCTAAAATGATTTGAAGTTTCATGGTGAATGATTTTTGTCGATTAATAATGATTGCAATCTATGACCATGTAGCAGCTGTTCTTCTGCCTATTGAGTAAGCGTAGGGCTTTATCTATTATTCGTAGATTCTGTTCATCGGTTCTAATCAATTGACTGACAGAATCAAAAATCACTGACTTGATAACACCCCTTGAAATACGATAGTATTTTTCTATCTTTGCGCTCCATTTTGAATAGCTGAATGTACGTATCTTATGAATCCATACAGAATCGCATATAAAGGCTTAAAAAATGGTACCCACAATATAGATTTTGACATAGATGCTGATTTCTTCAAAAATTTTGAGAAGTCAAGAATCACGGAATCAGCAATCAAGGTGGACATTGAGATAGATGTTAGGTCGACGATGATGGTATTCGACTTTACAATTTCCGGAATATATAGGGGGGATTGTGATCGTTGTACCGCTCCAATCGACATCAATATGTCTGGTGTAGATCAGATGATCTTTAAGTTTTCGGAAGAAGAAATTACGAATACTGATGAAGTAATCTTCATCGATCCGAAAGAGACTCATATCGATCTTACTCAGGTACTCTATCAATTGATCCATGCACATCTCCCGATATCGGCAAGCAGAGATTGCGAATCGGAAGATTATAAATATTGTGATCATAAGGTATTGGATCGATTAGAGTATAGAGCTCCTGAAGATGCCGATGATGACAGCAGTAATCCAATGTGGGGAGCATTAAAAGACTTAGATTTAAAATAGAAGACTAAATAAAGAGAAAATGGCACATCCTAAGAGTAGAATCTCCAAGCAGAGAAAAAGAAAAAGAAGAACTCACAAAAAGGCTACTGCCCCTACTATTTCTATCTGTAAGAATACAGGAGAGGCACACCTCTATCATAGAGCCTACTGGCATGATGGTGCGATGTATTACAAAGGACAGGTGGTCATCCCAGCAGAGGAAGAAATATTCGAATAATTATTTTCCATGTATATATTCCGCTTTTGCGGAAGAAGCTCCACCGGTAAAAGACACTGTTGGAGCTTTTTTAATTTAAACTACATCCATTGTTAGATTCTTTACAACACATAATTTATAGATATGAAAGAAATAAAAAACACGCCTAAGGCCCCTGCACCAGTGGGACCATATAATCAAGCAACTCTTGCGAATGGTACCCTATATATAGCTGGTCAGATTCCTATTAACCCTGCTACTGGAGATATCGTCAACACAGATATCGAAGCTGAGACGCATCAGGTCATGACTAACCTCAAGAACATTCTCGAAAACGCCGGAATGACTTTTGATCATGTCGTAAAGTGCAGTGTATTCGTCAAGAACATGCAGGATTACGGCAGGATTAATGCCGTATATGCACAGTACTTCAATGATGATACTGCTCCTGCTCGGGAACTCGTAGAGGTATCAGCATTACCAAAATATGTTAATGTCGAGATCTCTGCTATCGCAGTAAAATAGAAATAGTGGGCAGATAAAGCCAACAGAAATATGAGCAAAAAAACAATCTTATCGTGCATCCAACCCACTGGACAGATGCATCTGGGCAATTACTTTGGGGCTGTCAAGAAGTGGGTAGATCTGCAAGCAGACTATCAATGTTACTATGGCGTGGTCGATTATCACGCCATGACGATGCCCTATGATGTCAAAAAACTCAGAAACAATACCTGGGAGCTCATCATGAATCTCGTTGCTGTCGGTATCAATCCAGACAATCTGTTCATTCAGTCCTTGATACCAGAACATGCAGAGCTCACCTGGATACTTAATTGCTACTGCTCCTACGGCCAGTTAACTCGGATGACTCAGTTCAAAGACAAAAGTCAGAAGACCTCAGACACCAGTAAAGAAAGTTATATCTCGGCTGGACTATTAGATTATCCAGTATTACAAGCTGCAGATATATTAATATATAGGGCTGACTATGTTCCGGTCGGCAAGGATCAAGAGCAACATCTTGAGCTAACACGAGATATCGCACAACGATTTAATCATGGCGTTGGCAAAGATTATTTCGTCCTTCCAGATACCCTATTCACTGAGACTCCTAAGATCAGGTCTACAGCCGATCCCTCTCGTAAGATGAGCAAGAGTGCGGGCGAGAAACATTGGATTAGTGTATTCGCAGAGGAAGCCAGGTTACGCAAGCAGATTAAATCTGCTGTTACTGATACTGGAGAACCCATAGCAGGACAGATGAGTGAAGGAGTCGATAATCTATTTACCCTGCTTAGAGCATCAGGTGATCCTGATAATCAATATGATGGATTGATGAAGGACTTTGAATCCGGCACACTCAAATATTCCGAACTTAAAGGAGTCGTGGCAGATAGCCTTGTCAAGATGACCTCACAGTTCATTGAGAAAAAGAAAGAACTAAAAGACAATAAGCGAGAATTGAAATATCAAGTCAAACAGTCCTCAGAAGTAATCCGCAAAAGAGCGCAACAAACACTCTCAGAAGTAAAGGACTTAGTTGGACTCCTCAATATCAAGTTTTAAGGTAAAGAAGAAGGCTATTTTGCCTTCTTTCCTCCTTTAAGCTCATCTTGCAATTTCTTCAATAATTCCAACTTCCCCGAAGCTAGGAGCTTAGCCTGCTTAGGCCAAGTAGCTGGATCGTGCATGGTATATCTTTTACCTGCTGCTAAGAGTACTTTTTTGATAGCTGCGGGTTTAGCTTTAGCGACAGCTTCAAATGTTGCCAAGCCGGCCTCAGCAAGCAGACCCGCAATCTTTGGCCCGACACCCTCAATTGCAGTAAGATTTACCTTTTTAGCTTGCGTCTTCATTACCGGCGCCTTCTTTGAAGGAGCCTTTTTAGCTACTGGCTTCTTGGCAACTACCTTCTTTACTAGGGCTTTTTTAGCAACAACTTTTTTTGCAGGTACTTCTTCATCAATATTGAGGAGATCGACGACGCAATTATCTATACAAAAACAGGATACATGTTTATACGAATCAGCACTGCCATCGTTTACCCAAGTATCCTTGTCGATACAATATCTAAACTCATAAACTTTGCCAGGTGCGAGAAGGATTTCTACTTTATATCCGTCTTTAGACTTTTTCATGCTTGGAGCTGAATCCCAGTCCCAATTATTGAATTCCCCAAGTACTCGGATATCTTTTCCTTGTACTGTCTTGGGCAGGCTGAAGTTTACTTTGTAGGCCTTCTTTGACTTGACATATTTCTTTGCTAGCGACATTGTATGATTTTTTGACTTAATTGTAACGTCAAAATACAATTGTTGTTTGATGGCAATACCTATGAAATTCTGATTTTTTGTTATGTTCAGCAAGTCAAAATAGTCTCATGAAAATCTTCTGCATAGGTAGGAACTACGCCAAGCACGCCAAAGAAATGAATAGTCCAATACCATCTCAACCCATGGTATTTATGAAACCGCCAACGGCACTATTGCCATATGGACAATCATTCTACCATCCTGATTTTTCGGATAATGTTCACTTTGAACTCGAAGTCGTTGTCAAGATAAAAGAGCAAGGCAAGCGCATCGCAGCTTCTAATGTATGGGGTCATATCGGTGAAGTATCATTGGGTATTGACTTCACCGCTCGCGACCTTCAGGCTAAACTTAAGGAGAAGGGACATCCATGGGAAATTGCTAAGAGCTTTGATTATTCCGCTGCTATAGGCAAATGGAAGCCGGTCAATAAAGCCTCTTTTTCGCAGATTCAATTTGAGTTAAAAAAGAATGGAGAGCAGGTTCAGATTGGCGAGACTATGGATATGATCTTTGATATAGAGGCATTAGTCACTTATATCTCCCATCGTTTTACACTTCAGAGGGGTGATCTCATTTATACTGGCACTCCAGAAGGTGTCGGTCCAATAGATCGAGGAGATGTCTTAGAGGGATTTCTTGATGGAGAATCACTGTTGTTTTGTGATATTAAGTAAATCAATTTGCCAAGAATTAAACTAGCATCTCTGAAAATTCATATCTGCGATTTTAGTTAGCTTTAACGCTGTAAATCAAGCTAGCCAAACTGTGAAATGGTCTGACAAAGGATATTGGGTCTCTACTTTGTATAAGTATCAGTCCTTGATCTATTGGATCGGGTATTCTGCCTATTTCAGATCGCTTACTTTCTTTTCTGCGGCTAACCCTGCTTTACACCTCGGTGGGATGCTCGATGATACTAAGACTGCCATATATGATCTTACTCAAGAGAAGTATCTACCTAAAACTATTGTAGTCACCCAACAAGATGATTTAGAACAAGAGCTGGCAAAAGCTCAGATTTCATTACCCTTTATTGTTAAGCCCAATGTAGGTTTTAAGGGGTTTATGGTTCGACGGATTGATTATATAGAAGAACTATTAGAAATACAATCGCAGTTTGGTAATCGAGAGATGCTGATACAGGAATTTTTGGCACACAACTCGGAGTACTCTATCATGTGCTATAGGCTAAAAAACAATCGTGGCTATGGCATCTCGTCCTTTGTTGAAAAAGTAATGCCCTTTATAGTAGGAGATGGGCAACAGACTATTAAGGAGTTGGTTCAAAACTTAGACAACCCTTTTCTTAAAAAGGAAGTCGTCTACAAAAAATTCGAGGCCAAAGGAGATGAGGTTCTAGCTGAACAAGAAAAACTCGTGATCGACCATGTTGGAAACTATGCCAGAGGGTCTAAATTTTATGATCGTGCAGATCATATCGACGAAGCTCTTCATGGAGCGATAGACGACTTCTTCTCCGAATTCGATGGCTTGAATTTTGGTAGACTTGATCTGAAAGCCGACTCTATAGCGGATATCAAGGATGGCACCTTTAAGCTGCTTGAGATAAACGGCGCTAAAGCTGAGCCAATACATATCTATGACCCTGAACTATCATGGTCTCAGATCGTTAGAGATATTTCATTTCATTGGAAGACCTTGTTCAAAATAGTCAAAGAAAATAGCGACCAAAAAGTACCGACCACAGCAGAAGGTTGGAAATCCTTTTGGAGCTTAAAAAAAGCTGTCAATTCATGATCGTAGTTGTCGATATCGGTAACTCCAATGTTGTTCTGGGGTTTTACAGCGGTGACTTGTTATCCGATTTATGGCGGATTCCCACCATCAAGGATAGTTCAGCAAGTCAGTTTTATTACATGAAACTGAGGACTGAAATTCTGGAGAAAGGAGTGAATATAGAAGATATCGAGGGCTGCATATTAAGCACAGTAGTGCCTAATCTTAGAGAGCTATTCCAACAAATTTTAGCAGATCTATTTGAAGTAGATGTAGTGACAGTAGGACCACAACTGTACGAAGACTTAGGTTTTAAAGTGCCTCGACCTTATGAGATAGGTACAGATCTGGTGGCTAACGCCTATTCTGCATACCACACTTATGAGCGTGATTGTATAGTCGCAGATTTCGGAACAGCTCTTACGTTTACTACAGTCAGTGGTGAAGGATTTGTTCAGGGAGTAGCGATTGCACCTGGCATAAAAACAGCGATGAAAGCGCTATCTAGTAATACTGCCCAACTACCGGAAATTCCCCTTGAACTTCCGACTTCTGTATTAGGCCAAAATACGACACACGCCATCCAAGCGGGTATACTATGGGGATATGTAGGTATGGCTAAAGAACTCATCGGCAAGATCAGATCCGAAGTTGGAGACCACTATATAGCCCTGGCAACTGGTGGTTTATCCTTTGTAATGGAACCATTAGGAGACTTGTTTCATAAAATAGATAGAAATCTCACCATGAATGGATTGAGGTTAATGCATAAACACAAGATGAATAAATAGGAATGGAAAAATTTACCGCAATAAAGGAGCGAGCGTCAAAGTATTCTGCCATGCTTAAGCATGTAATCGACTATCGGAATGCGTGGTACGGCTCTCTAAAAGATGAAATCACTAAGACAGCAGAAGAAATATTAGAGCATACAGGCATCTCTGCCTCGATTGAAGTTGAGGAGAGATTTGAGAATCTCGAGTCGATCACCATATCGCTCGGTAAGGCTGTCAGTGGTATTGCCGAAAATGTTGATGACATCACCAAGCGAAACATAATCAAGGATAAGGGCTCGCTGATGTATAGTCAACTGTTTAACGGTAAAGTTCAAGCGTGGATAACCTATCCTCTGATCGAAGGGTTGATGCAACCCAAGCCTCCTAAAATGCTGGGGATATATAGACCTGAAGAGTTTAATGAACAGCTGATTTTGGGTAATTTTGATGAATTTTTCAAGGAATTAATCGATTGGGAAAACTACGATGATGACCAACCAGGTGCTCAAGGTCAAAACAGAATAGGCTTTGGGTTTCATCAAGAACAGCAAGAAGAGCTTTAATAGCTAAAACATATGATGATCTACACTTTACTTTTTGACATGCCTGACTGGGGCAGTTCTGGCGTATGGATGAGTCTATTGACCTTGACGTTTTTAGAGATCGTGCTCGGAGTCGACAACATAATTTTTATCACTCTTGCCGCAGACAAATTGCCTAAGGAGCTCCGCAAAAAAGCGACTAACATTGGTCTCTTTTTAGCAATGTTCCTACGTATTGCCTTACTTTTTGGTATTTCATGGTTGATTTCCATGCAAGAGCCATGGCTGAGCTTGGAGTGGGGATGGCTCAATGCCGGATTCTCCGGACAGAGTTTCATCCTGATATTAGGAGGGATATTTCTCCTATACAAGAGTGTCTCCGAGATCCATCACAAGCTCGAGGAAGATGATCATGCTGGAGGTGATGGCAAGAAAAGTGGCACCACTATGACTAATGCAATCATTCAGATAACGCTCATCAATATCGTATTCAGTTTCGATAGTATCCTGACAGCAGTAGGTATGACAAATGGTCTATACGGCGCATTGGTCATTATGGTGATATCAGTAGTATTGTCCGTAGGCATTATGCTGGCCTTTGCAAGTCCTGTTGGAGAGTTTGTCAACAAGCACCCTACTATCCAGATGTTAGGTTTGGCGTTTTTGATATTAATAGGATTTATGCTCATCATAGAAGGTGGTCACTTAGCTCACCTGACCATATTTGACTCGGAGATCGGTGCAGTGCCTAAAGGATATCTATACTTCGCTATAGCATTCTCTATGGTAGTTGAGTTCCTCAATATGAAGTTGCGCAAAGGGAATGCTCCGGTACAGCTCCATAATGCAAAGGAAAAGGAAAAAAAAGTACAAGCATAGTATGATCGCAGGAGTCAGAGCGATTGGAATAGTATCTGTACTCCTGTGCCTAGTAATAGGATGTAAGGAATCGTCTCGGTCTGTCTCCAACTATAACAAGGTGTCTGGACAGACCATGGGCACCACCTATATGGTCACGTTCAACTCCGATCTGTCACCAGACGAGATTAAAGCCTCTATAGATCAATTGCTGGTTGAGATTAATGATGAAGTCAGCACTTATATAGAATCCTCTATTATCTCAAGATTCAATCGAGAGGATGGTTCCTTTACTGTTGTAGGAGATCGTGATCATTTTGCAAATAACCTTGATGTTTCGGCCGACTTACATGAGACAACAGGAGGATACTTCGATCCTACGGTCATGCCCCTGGTCAACTATTGGGGTTTTGGATATACACCTAAGAGAGCTGTTTCTCATGTTGATTCTGTAGCCATCGATTCTATGATGCAGATCGTAGGATTAGACAAGCTTAGCTACCGTAAATCACTCAATTCCGAATTAGTAATAAAGCCATTTGAAGGCCAGCTTGACTTTAGCGCTATAGCGAAAGGATATGGGGTAGATCAGGTTGGAGTGCTATTGAAGCAAAAAGGGGTGGAGGATTACTTTATCGAGGTTGGTGGAGAGGTGCTCACTCATGGCAAGAATAGCAAAGGAGAAAAATGGGTCATAGGTATCAACACGCCGTCAGATGATGCAGCATTGACAGATCTAATCGAATACCTATCACTGAGCGATAGAGGTTTGGCAAGTTCTGGCAACTACCGCAATTATTATGAGGTTGAAGGTCACAAGTATGGTCATACTATCAACCCTAAAACTGGCTACCCCGAGGTTAATGAACTGCTGGCAGTAAGCGTTATCGCCCAGGATTGTATGACTGCTGATGCTCTTGCAACAGCATGCATGGTAATGGGATATACAAAAGCTAAAGATTTAATAGCATCTTTGTCAGAGGTTGAAGCATGCTTCTTCACTGGATCCGAGGATGGGTCGATAAATAAAAATTATAGCGATGGATTTGTTCAGTACATCACCCCAAACTGATTCTGCTGCAGGATTTAATCTTGATAAAGACATTGTCTTTTTTGATATCGAGTCTACTGGCCTGAATATCATGCAAGATCGAATTGTACAGATTGCTCTAATCAAGTACTATGCAGATGGCAATCCTCCTCAGGAGTTAGAATTAATGATAAACCCAGGCATCCCGATTCCAAAAGAATCGCAAGATATACATGGAATCAGTCAGGACATGATTGCTGACAAACCTCACTTCAGGGCTATTGCTCAGCAGATTTACGACTTTATAGCAGATGCAGACTTAGCTGGATATAACTCGGATAGATTTGACGTGCCCATGCTTCTGGAGGAATTGTATCGATGTGGATTCACGCTGGATATGACAGATAGAAAGTCCATCGATGTACAAAAAATATTCTATCGCATGGAGCCTCGCACACTGAGAGCCGCACTCAAATACTATTGTGACAAAGAGTTGGTTGATGCTCATGATGCCCTCGCAGATGTCAGAGCAACTGTAGAGGTATTGCAAGGACAGATCATAAAGTACAAAGGAGTAGATCATGAAGATGGTGATGGCTTTATTACCAAAGAGCCTATCAAAAATGACATGCAGGCCATCTATGACTTCACTTCTGATAAGAGGCATGTAGATTTCACCAATAGATTGAAAAAGACCGAAAGTGGTGAGGTGATCTTCAACTTTGGTAAGTATATGAACCACCGAGTAAAAGATGTCATTAAGAAGGATCGCAACTACTATCACTGGATCATGGAGAAGGATTTTTCCTCCCAGGTCAAGACTGCTATCCAAGGTATAATGGACGACATCATCAAAGAGTCGCGCCAATCCGTATAACAAATAAAAAGGATAGTGTGTTATTATAGCGTGATGAGACTGGCTATATACGGTATGTTCCTGCTCTCAGCAGGCTTCATGTGTTGCGGTGAAGATAATCCAACACCTTCGGAGAGTATTGACCTCACCACTATACCATTTGCCCCAGAGCCATACGAGTTTGATCTTCCAGATCACTTTCCTCAGATGATTATTCCAGAAGATAATCCAATGACCGTTGCGGGGGTAGAGTTAGGACGTCACTTATTCTACGATCCTATCCTATCTCGAGACTCGACAATCTCCTGTTCAACCTGCCATCAGCCTCAAGGAAATTTTAGTGACAATCTCGATCGAAGCATAGGAATAGATGGTCAGCGCACCAGTCGTGGCTCTATGACCTTACTCAATGTCGGATTTGTGAATACCGGACTATTTTGGGATGGAGAGGTCATGACGCTGGAGCAACAGGCAGAATTACCTGTAGAAGATCCCATCGAGTTACATGACACGTGGCCAAATGTTGAAGCTAAACTTCAAAGACACGAGCGCTATCCTGTCATGTTTCGTGAGGCGTTTGGAATAGAGGATTTTGAAGAGATTACTCAAGACCTTGCCACTATGGCTATTGCTCAATTCGAACGCAGTCTAGTCAGTAGTGGTAACTCTAAGTATGATCGAGTCATCTCTGGCCAAGCAGTATTCACTGATGAAGAACTACGTGGACACAACATCTTTTTTGATATAGATCCAGACGTGTCCAAGCATCTTGAGTGTGGCCATTGCCACAACGCCCCATTGTTTACCACTAATGAGTTTGTAAACAATGGTCTACAACAAACTCCTGATCTGAATTCATTCGGAGACTTAGGTAGAGGCGCGATCACTGGAGTCACTTTTGACAATGGCACCTTTAGAGTGCCCACATTGAGAAATATTTTCTTTTCTGCGCCATATATGCATGATGGTAGCTTAGTTGACATGGACGCCGTTATCGATCATTATAGCACTGGTGGCAACATTGCTGACAATATCGGTGCTGTTCTGCGACCTCTTGACATCACTCCTTCAGATAAAGAGGCCTTAATGGCCTTTTTACTCACTCTCGAGGACACGGATTTCTTAGATAATCCAAAATATCAGAGTCCTTTCTAACTTAAGAATAACAATTTCTTTCACAAATCAGTCATATATATCTGATTAACAATGCATTATATCTGATGATTAAATGCTAATCGAAGAACATTCTTTAATTTTTGTCTTTGGAATGAGCCTTTTTCATGCCGATACTTGTAGTATGAATTAATCATATAGTGAGCTAAAGAGTCTTGCGCCGATTGATTCGAATATGTTCATGGGAATTATGATTTGTTAATAGGGAGTTGGATAATTGAATCTTCAGCTTTCTATTAACAAACATATAAGCGACGAGGAGACAGGCATAGATCAGAGCATATTCATAAAAGCTAACGAGTTATTGAGTTTATATTTTGGTTATTAATTTTTGAGTTCCCCGTGAGTAAGGCTAAAAATGCCTGGGGAAAGACTTAATGTTCATGGGAATTTTAATTTGCTAAAGCTGGTCTTCTGATATCAAGACCAGCTTTTTTTCCGATTTCTCACACCTATTTTATATTTCTGATAACATTTTGATATCTAATTCATGCGCAAAATTCTGACAACCAGATTCTTATAATTTACAAATTATAATATCTAAGGAACATTCTTAATTTTTTGTCTTTGGAATGAGCCTTTTTCATGCCGATACTTGTAGTATGAATTAATCATATAGTGAGCTAAAGAGTCTTGCGCCGATTGATTCGAATATGTTCATGGGAATTATGATTTGTTAATAGGGAGTTGGGAAATTGATCTTCAACTTTCTATTAACAAACATATATGCGACGAGGCGACAAGCAATTGAGAGAGCATATTCCTTAAAAGCTAACGAGTTATTGAGTTTATATTTTTTGGTTATTATTTTTTGAGTTCCCCACGAGTAAGGCAAAGGATTGCCGGGGAAGGACTTAATATTCATGGGAATTTTTAATTTGCTAAAGCTGGTCTTCTGATATCAAGACCAGCTTTTTTTATTTTCCCTTTTTTAGAATAACCAGTATCAGAATACTACAGCGATAGTAAATCCAGGACGGATCAGATCAAGATCAAAATTAGACTCAAAGGGATCTCCAAAGTTGAAATCGAATCCCCTAATGTTCCCACTAACAGTTTGGTACAGGAGATTTAAGGAGAGTTGTATATTATAATTTTGCCGATTAGCAAGAGTAGTTCCAAACTGAAGTTGACCATATACTCCACCATTGAAGTCGTACTCAGAGTTAAAACCAAATCGCTCTGTATCAATCCCAACTCCATATCCCAAATCAAGCTGCAAAAAAGGTTTAAGCGTTTTTGATTCCTTAAACACATATCGTGACGATGCGTGCAGTGGAAGTATGCTCATGTCAATTCTTTCGAAGCCAATAAACCTCTGGTGAGTATTATAGGAGATACCACCGCCCACTCCTAATCTATCATTGAGCATCTTAATCACATCAAAAGAAGCCAGAAATCCTCCGCTTCCCCCATCACCAAAAGTAAATCCAACAGATATGACTTTTATTAAATCCTTGTCGACAAAGGTCTTAGGCGGTATGATTGGCTTGGTTGCAGCAGTATTTCTCCGCACCACCCTACTATCATCTACAGGCCCAACCGCTGATATGTACTTGTAGCCTATCTCCAGCGTATCTCCAGTAAGAATAGTAATAGTAACGGCATAGTCGTTATCCTCGAGGATGGTTCCGAGTAATCTACTTCCATCCTTTAATTCTACAATCTGAGGGGGTGGATTTTCTTGGGACTGTCCAAGAAGCGCTATTGTGGTTGCAGAAAAAAGTAGGACTAAAAAGGTTTTATATGCCTTGAAGATCAAAATAGAATCTCACTAAGAGCGCTAAATTGGACGCCATCAACACCATATTGTACCAGACCCTGCTCAGAAGCTAAAAGGATAACATCCGTCCTGGTAGGATGAGCGATAATGTCGTAGGCACTGATATCCCGAACAAATGTGATCTCACTCAACGCAGATCTATTACTTGCATCAAATATGCGCAGACCATTGTTTCCTTCCCCTACATATAGGACATCTCCAATTAGAGACAATCCAAAAGGGCTAGTCATAGGAATCTCTTGGATTAAGAATGGATTCCGAGAGTTATTGATATCAAGCACATTTAGACTATTAACATCTCCAGGACACTCATCACCGCTACGAAGCGTCAGATAGGCAATACCTCCTGCTATTGGGAGAACAGGATCGCATCCGGTAGCATGGAAATATTCTCCTTCCCACTGAATATTAGAAGCTGTTAGACGATGTATTGACATTCCATTTTGGCTGCCGATATACAATAAATCATCTTCAGCAAAGATAGTCTCCATCTGCCATCCTATGTGCTCGGTAAAGCGATATGTGTTATGCTCAGATATCTGATCATCAGCTATATCAAAGCTAAAAATCTGTGCGCGATTAATGATAAACATAGACTCGTCTACGGTAGCTATTCTATTAGCTGTACCGATCGTGCTTCCATTAGAGATGAACGAAGTAGGAATAGCTGATTCGTCCAATAAAACATCCCTGTCATCAAAGAAAAAAGTGCCTCCATCAAAGAGCAGGTCATCGCAATGAGTATGCTCTGTAACTTGTTCAATATTGAAGCCGCTTAACACATGATTATCAGCATTTCTAAATTCTATCGGAAAGGCCTCTTCCATGCGATCGGCAATCCTAATGTTATTCATGTCAGATATGTCAATTTTGATCATATCGTAAAAAGCATTGCTATAGATGTAGTCGCCCTCAACATAGAGTTGAGTACTTCCTGGGACATTTAAGAAGCTTATTGGTGACGGATTAGCTGGATCCGTATTATCAATAATATGTATACCGGTACCTCTATCACCAATGATTAGAAGATCTTCGCTAACGTAGATCTTCCCTGGCTGCTCAATAGTTCGTGCTGACTCAACTAAGTCATCTACTCGCATCAAATCTAAGTCGGTATAGATTGCGGACATCTTAGTATACGTAATTGTCTGATCACATTGATCAAGGCTACAGCTCGATAGCAACACTCCAGAAAGGAGAAAGAGGGCGATAAAGTACTTCATAGTTAATGTTGTATAGTATAAGATACGTTTGAAGTGTCCTAAACGCTACATTATTAACAGATATTTTAGAGTTAGTTCCCTATTCCTCCTCCTTGGCCACCGCCGCCTTGACCGCCTTGGCCTTCACCAGAGCCTTGATCAGTATTCTTGATCTTACTCTTTCTCTCTCGGAAGTCTACCTTGCCAAATTTATATCTCACATTCACCCCAAATGATCTAAACGGTGTGGTAAATCCAGAAACTTGTGAAAAGCTCGGCGTCTCTTGCACAGTGTTAAATGAGAGGTTTTCTCTAATCGGATTAATAACTCGCACACCGATGCTCCATGGTCCCAGGTCCTTACGTAGACCTACTCCTACAATCGAAAACGCTGGGGTGTTACCCTGCAGTGTTGGCTGCTCAGAGCGCGAAAAGGTAAAGAAATCAGCCTTGACGGTACCGCTAAAGCTATACTCTCCACTACCAAAGAACTGGTACTGTACATCTCGATTACTCAATACTTCGCCATTGATGATTCCTGAGCCATCATAAGTGAAGAAGTCTCCACCAAATCTAATATTCAGCTTGTTAATAGTCTTGTTGACAAATAGATTGATGCCAAATGAGTTATTGGTACCCACGTTGTCAAATGTGGCAACGGAGAGCTCTACTACCTCACCACTGGATGTAGTAATATTGCTGATCTCCAATATGTCCTCTATAATATCATCTGATCTGCGGTAATAGGCCGATCCAAAGATATTAAAGCCAGCTACCCTAGTATTGTAGGACAACTCGATCTGATCTGTAATCTCTGGGTCAAGCAATGGATTACCCACCTGAACATTTGTGATATTGGAATTATTGAAGAATGGGTTCACGTTGCGTAAGCTAGGACGTTGTATCCGTCTGCTATAGCTCACTTTGAGATTTCTGAAGTTCTTCAGAGGTCTACTGATCGTGAAATTTGGCAACCAGTTATCATATGAATTAGTGAAGTCAAATGCAGAATTATCATCAAATGCACCTGCTATCTCCGTACGTTCATACCTTACCCCAGTGATGAAATTAAATTTACCGATGGCATAACTCAACTGACCATATCCCGCAAATACGTTTTGATCATATCTGAATACATTAGATTGATTGGCAT
>CAZDHV010000022.1:0-23084 GCA_964505335.1 uncultured Saprospiraceae bacterium
TTTCTTATCATCTAAATGCAAACCTGCATTCATAGTATCGGTTTTGTGACTGGCAAGATAATCTAATAAGCTAGTTATCCATAACAAACTATTATATTGCAAAGACTTACATATATATGCGCATACTTATATTATCCCGGAACACCGAGCTGTATAGTACCAAGAGTTTATTCAATGCAGCTCGACGAAGGAATCACTTTGTTCGTGTTATAGATCATATGCATTGCAATTTGTTGGTCAGCAATACTGGTAACAGACTATACTATCATGATCAATTAATAGAGGGATACGATGCAATCATACCTCGTATAGGTCATACTGTAACTAAGCAAGGTGAAGCCGTTATCAGACACTTTGAGTCAATGAATGTCTATACAGTATTACGTGCTGAGGCATTGCTGCGAGCAAGGGATAAACTGAGTTGTTTGCAATTACTAGCAAGCAAGGGTGTAAAAGTACCGGAGACCATATTTATCTCGTCCCAATATAGCGTTGATAAACTGGCGGAGTTGATCCCAGGGTATCCCAAGATCATAAAACTATTAAGTGGCACCCACGGATTAGGAGTTCTTAAGTCGGACAATCGAAGTAATATGGATGCTACCTTAGAGCTTCTTGCTGGACTCAAGCAACGTAGTCTCTTGCAGGAGTTTATATCTGAGTCCTCAGGCATGGATGTAAGAGCCTTCGTAGTGGATAATCAGGTTGTGGCATCGATGAAACGTCAAGCCCAAGAAGGGGAGTTCAGATCGAATCTGCATAGGGGAGGGCATGGTACTAAAGTAACACTGTCGCAAGAGGAAGAGACCGCAGCCATTGCAGCTGCACGCTATATGGGCCTTAAAGTAGCAGGAGTAGATATGCTCATTTCTAAAAATGGGCCGTTGATTATAGAAGTTAATGCCTCACCAGGTTTAGAGGGCATTGAGACCTATACAGGGGTTGATGTGGCTAAAACGATAATTCAATTAATAGAGCGCAAAGCGTTATCAATTAAGAAGTCTTAATAATGAAATTAGAGAGTCAAGAGTTCGGCTTAGGAGAGTCGGGAGTGGTGGATTTTAATGTGAGTAGACTGCCATCAGGCACTCGGATCAATATTACTGCACATGTTATAAGATCCAAGAGGGAAGGTCCTACGGTACTCGTTCTGGGTGGAGTCCATGGAGACGAAATCAATGGCGTGCAGATTGTAAGGCGCCTGCTGTCATCAGGAAGAATGGATAAACTGCAAAATGGCAGCGTCATCTTAGTTCCATTACTTAACGTTTATGGATTTATAAATTTCAACCGTGATGTTCCTGATGGTAAAGACGTGAATCGCAGTTTTCCCGGAAGCTCATCAGGGTCATTGGCGTCCAGAGTGGCCTCAGTTTTAACTAAGAAAATACTGCCACATGTAGATTATGCTATTGATATGCACACAGGGGGAGCCTCTCGTTACAACTACCCTCAATTAAGATATACATCTAAGGATACAGTAGCGGCAGAAATGGCGTCAGCATTTGCGAGTCATTATCTAATCAAGAAAGCCTCTATTCCAAAATCTTTTAGGAGGACAGCAAATGATATGGGGATACCTACAGTAGTGTATGAAGGAGGTGAAGCCCAACGGTTATGTGGATTGTCGATAGAGACCGGATTCAATGGAGTCCTTAGGACTTTGAAATGGCTTAATATGCTCGATCAGGCTCCGCAATATCCTCATGAACCAATCAATATTCATAAGACAACGTGGGTTCGTGCAAAGGAGGCAGGGTTGTTTACTTGGTCTCGTTCATCAGGTTCAAGAATAGTCAAGGGGGATAAACTTGGAGAGATACACTCACCTCAAGGCGATCGAGTGAAAAAAATCATTTCGAAGTATTCTGGTTATATCATAGGACATAATAATGCTTCCGTGGTGCATTATGGTGATGCTTTATTTCACATCGGATATGAGTATGGGTAAGTTCCTAATAACTGTATTCCTCATGCTGTTGAGCATAGATGTCCAGTCTCAGCAAATCAACGAGATACTTGATCATGAGGATTTAAGATATGCACAAGTATCCTTGTCAGTAAGGAATATAGAAAGCGGAGAGCTCTTACAGCAGCATAATGGCGACATCCTGTTGATCCCGGCATCTTCGCTTAAGCTGATTACGACTTTTTCCACTTTGTCAGCTTTTGGGCAAGGTTTTAGGTATAGGACCACCTTGGGTTATCAAGGTAAGATACTGCCCGACGGAACACTAGATGGAGATCTCGTAATAATTGGTTCGGGAGATCCGAGCCTGGCCTCTCCGGACGAAGACGTACTGAGCTTGGAAGAACTGCTTAAGGACATAACCAAAACCCTGAAGGATAGCGAGATACGTTGTATAACAGGTGGACTTGTTGTTGACGACTCTATTTATGATAGCGAGGGAATCCATCATACATGGCCATGGGATGATCTAACCAATTACTATGCATCGGGAGCCTATGGATTTAATTTTCGTGAGAACTACTATGATATCGTATTTCGTTCAAGTCCGACACCTGGGGTTCCCACTGAGCTAGTTTCAATCGCTCCCGATATCGGATTAACCAGCTTTGAGAATAGAGTAGTGTCAGGTCCAAAGGGTAGTGGAGATAACGCTTATATCTACGGAGATCCATATGGCTATGATCGCTATGTAAAAGGAAGTATACCTCCTGGGAGAAGCAGTTTTGAGATATATGGCGCAATTCCTAATCCTGCAATCACTTTTTCTGAACTGCTGAAGAATTATCTCTTAACTCATGAAATAAAGATTGACGGAGAAGCTGTCACTGGAACTGAAGCACCATATGTTTTGAAAGCTTATCAATCGCCAGCTTTGGGCCAACTAGTGAAGCGAGCTAACTTCGAATCTAATAATTTGTATTGTGAGGCCTTCCTTAAGAAACTAGGAGCACGAGATCAAGAAAAAGGAGTAGACTTCGAGGATGGGGTAGAGGCCGTGTATAAATACTTAGATGATATAGGTGTGGGACGGGACGGGCTTACGATGATGGATGGCAGTGGACTATCTCTAAAGAATCGTATTTCTACTAACTTATTTACTCGCTTCCTCGCTGCGATCGTGAAGAAAGAGAACATACAATTCGTAACAAACTATCTGCCGAGCACTGGTCAAATTGATACTACACTGGAGCGCTTTATGTCTGACAGCGCAAGTAAAGGGCATGTGTGGCTCAAGTCCGGATCTCTCGGAGGAGTCCTGAGTTATACAGGAATTATTCAGACAGAGTCCGGTAAGTGGTTGACGATTAGCCTAATCTCTAATGGCCATACGGTTGGCAATAGTAAGGTGAGGAAACACTTTGCAGAGATAATTGACGAAGTCTATCTGAACAACTGAAACTAAACAGCCAACAATTTCTAAAGAGCAATCTGATCACTGCTTTCAGAAGATTGTACCGTTACCAATTTATCTCAAGATCAACTCATCACGTCCAGGACCGATACTTATCATCGGAATCTTGACTTTTAGAGCGGACTCCAGATAGCTGACGTACGTTTCAAATTCACTAGGTAGACTCTTGCCATCTTTCTTTATAGCACTAAGATCAGTATTCCAGCCTTTGAACGTCTTATAAGCCACTTCATAGGATTCGTCACAGAGATCATAAGGCAGCTCCTGCGTAGGCTTACCATCGATGATGTACTGATCTGCAATGGTGATTTCTTCGAAGTGATCCATAATATCAGACTTCGTCAATGCGATCTGAGTGACGCCATTAATCATCACACTGTACTTCAACTGCACTAAATCCAACCAACCACATCTCCGAGGTCGACCAGTCGTCGCACCAAACTCTTTACCGAGGTCCTGAAGTCTTTTGCCATTATCATCAAATAGCTCAGTAGGGAAGGGTCCGCTTCCTACACGAGTGCAATAGGCCTTGGATATTCCAATTACTTCTCCGATTTGTGTTGGCGCAACACCTAAACCTGTACAGACACCAGCCGTGATAGTATTAGAGGAAGTTACATAAGGGTAAGTACCATAATCTATGTCAAGCATCACTCCTTGAGCACCTTCGGCAAGGACATTTTTACCTTCACTTAGGGCCCGGTTTAAATAGTACTCACAGTTGACTATCTCCAGTTGCTTGAGGAACTCAATACTCTCGAACCATTCGTCGTCATTCCATTCAAAATCGAGATCTCCATAGATCTTACCTAATTTGAGATGTTTATCCTTTAGCTCCTGATACTTTGTCTTAAAATTAGGGCTGGCTATATCGCCAAATCTCAGACCGTTACGACCTGTCTTATCCATATAAGTAGGGCCTATTCCTCGGAGAGTAGAACCAATTTTATTTTTCCCTTTTGCTTTTTCAGAAGCGGCGTCAAGATATCTGTGTGATGGCAGAATTAAGTGGGCCTTCTGAGCCACAAGCAAGTTTTTAGCGACATCAACTCCTAACTCATTCAGCCCCAAGATTTCTTTTCTTAGGGTTATAGGGTCAATCACAACCCCATTGCCTATTACATTTTTGGTATTGGATCTAAAAATCCCAGAAGGAATAGTATGCAAGACAAATTTACCCTGATCAGTATATATGGTATGCCCAGCATTTGGCCCCCCTTGAAATCGGCAGATGACATCATATCGATCTGCGAGATAATCAACCACTTTACCTTTACCCTCGTCTCCCCATTGAAGCCCTATGAGTACGTCCACTGCCATGTGTCGTATTATTAAATTTTTAATATAAACCGCAAAAATACCCGATTAATGGAGATTTGAGCAATCCTGATCAAGACATGATGTATAAATATTTAGTGACGTCCTTTCAATCTTATTATTAGGTAGGGCCGCAGCGCTATGAACAATGTCTGCCAGACGATCATCGGTGAACTCTTTGATCTGTCCACATTGGAGGCATACTATGTGATGATGTTCCGGGAACCCATGACATTTTTCATACAATGTTTTATTATCACCGAACTGATGCCTGATGACTAAGTCGCACTCTACGAGTATATCAAGAGTATTGTAGATAGTCGCACGACTCACACGATATGAGTTTTGTTTCATCTTGATATACAGAGACTCTGCGTCAAAATGTGTTTGATGGAGATAGATCTCTTCTAAGATTGCAAAGCGCTCAGGCGTCTTCCTGTTTTTATTCTCCTCGAGAAATGTTTTAAATCGATGTTTAGCATTTTTGAGTTTTTCAGTTAGCGTCTCGTTATCCATACGATATGATTTATACGATAGTGCGATCTATCGTAGATATACTATCAATAGCTTTTATTCTTTTAATGACTGCATTGAGCTGATCCTTATCATCCACTATGATCTTAATCCTGCCCTCAAATATTCCTTCTTCACCTGATATGCTAAATGACTTGATGTTTACTCCCATATTATTGGATAGCACATTTGTGAGGTTCTGAATAACACCAGGGCCTGTGTCGACTCCGGTAATTTTTAATTCCACCACAAATCCACTCTTAGCGTTTCCGCCCCATTCCGCCTTAAGTATTCTGTAGCCATAATTGGTGAAGAGATTAGATGCATTGCTACAGTTAAATCTGTGAATTTTCATTCCAGATGTAGAAGTCAAGAATGCAAATATCTGATCACCTGGCACGGGATTACAGCAGGAAGAGAGGGTATAGTCAAATGATTCGTCTGGTTGATTGTTGATGATGATATCAGATTTCTTCCGCTTGTTTTTCTTATTAGATGGTTCTTTGACGTTGTCGGTAGCTTGACCGGGGTCTGTCTGAGCTTCCTCTTCAGTTTTTATGACCTCTAACTGTCCAGCTACCACATGAAAGTGTTTGGCGAAATCCTGCAGCTTTACTTTTTCCTGCTCTATTAAGAGGTATAGATCTTGCCGGCTTTTCTCTCCATAGTACTCGACTACCTTGTCGGCATTTGATTCAAAGTCTACTTTGAGATTTTTAAGCTTTCTCAGAAGCGCTTCTTTACCAAGCTCTGCAGCTTGGCGTTTCTTCTCATTAAGGGATGATCTAATTTTGGATCTCGCCTTACCAGTAATGACGAGTTTGAGCCAGTCTTCTTTGGGAGATTGATTTTTAGAGGTGTTTACCTTGATTTGATCACCGTTATTAAGAACATAGCCCATCGGTACGAGCTTATTGTTCACCTTAAATGATGTTGCACGTGCACCTATGTCAGAGTGGATGTCAAATGCAAAATCAAGAGCAGTTGCGCCTTTAGGCATGATCTTCATGTCACCATTGGGCGTAAAGACGTATACCTCTTCCTTGAACAGGTTGGTCTTAAAGTCGTTCAAGAAGTCTACTGCATCTCCATTCTGGTTTTCGAGGAGTGTTCTGATATTGTTGAGCCATTTGTCATAGACATTCTCATCGCTCTTGATCCCCTTATATTTCCAGTGTGCTGCAAATCCTCTTTCGGCAATGTCGTTCATCCGTTCTGATCGTATTTGTACTTCGACAAATCGACCAGAGGGTCCTATAACAGTAGTATGTAATGATTCATAACCATTACCCTTCGGTGTGGTGATCCAATCCTTAAGGCGTTCTGGTATAGGCTTATAATAATCAGTGATTAAGGAGTATATCTGCCAGCATATCGGCTTCTCCATGATCCGTGGGACGTCGACGATAATACGGACGGCAAATAGGTCGTAGATTTCTTCAAACTCTACATTCTTATTCTTGATTTTGTTGAATATCGAAGAAATTGCCTTAGGTCTTCCCAGGATGCGATACCTAATGTTATGTTGATCGATGTTCTTCTTTATTGGAGCGATAAACTGATTGATATAGTTTTGACGCTGATCTTCAGAGGCTTCGATTTTACTGCTTATTTCCTCATATCGTTCAGCGTCTGTTATGCGCATGCAGATATCTTCAAACTCCGTTTTAATCTGATAGAGTCCAAGTCTATGAGCGAGTGGGGCATAGATATACATTGTCTCAGCAGCTATCTTGAGTTTCTTGTGTTGAGGCATTGATCCAATCGTCCTAAGATTATGGAGCCTATCTGCCATCTTAATCAAGACTACTCGTACATCTTCGACAAGAGTACTAAGTACTTTTTTAAGATTTTCAGCATTCTTATTGTCGACATTATATAATCCATCCAGTTTGGTCAGTCCATCAACAATTTTGGTGATCTTCGGTCCGAATAGATCAAATATTTCCTCTAGTACAATAGGAGTGTCCTCAACTACGTCATGGAGAATGGCGCATATTATGGCTGTCGGCCCAAGACCGATCTCCTGATGGCAGATTCGTGCTACTTCGAGAGGGTGATGGATGTATGCTTCTCCAGAACGGCGTCTCTGAAACTTGTGGGCATCAAGAGCAAGTTCGAATGCTTGTTTGATATTAGTCTCATCATCCTCTTTCAACTTTTTGTGCATAGAATCAATGAGTACTCCGTAATTCTTACGAATCTCATCAGTTTCTGATTTAGCTATGGGCTGCGTACTTACAGGCATTAATTGGATTTAGACTTTGTCTAATTCCAATTTAGAGTTTACCTGCAAAACTTAAAAGTTTGAGGGTGGTTTTTTTACCGAATTATTTGAATAATTCAATATATATTTGCGCCTTCTTTGAAATGCGGGTGTGGTGAAATTGGTAGACACGCTAGACTTAGGATCTAGTGCCGTGAGGTGTGGGGGTTCGAGTCCCTCCACCCGCACTCTTTTCAGTTATGCATAGCCACGCTTACAGTTTCCTCCTGATAAAATAAATTATGAAGACAGAATTGATTGATAAAGGACAGTTATCATCGGAACTTGTCATTGTACTTGAGAAGAATGATTATCTCGAGAACTTCAACTCCGAGTTGAAAAAGTATAAGAATAAGGCACACTTAAAGGGTTTTCGAAAGGGAAAAACACCAATGTCAGCCATAAAAAAAATGTATGGACAAAGTGTCTTAGCAGATGTGATCAATCAAAAGTTGCAAACAGGATTGTCTGACTACATAGTTGACAACAAACTTGATATATTAGGCAATCCTCTGCCATCAGAAAGACAAGAGTCTATTGATTTTAATATCAATGACTTGTCCGATTATGAGTTCATCTTCGATTTAGGCTTAGCGCCAGAATTCGATGTGAAAGGAATATCAGCATCAGATGAGTACGAAGAGATCGTGGTGAATTTCGATGACACAGTTGTGGATGAAGAAATCGAATCGTTGCGGAAGAGATTTGGGGCGCAGGTGGAAGTCGATGAAACCATAGAGACATCTGATATAGTAAGCATTGAGATCACGGAGCAGAACCCTACTGATGGTCGAGAAGCGTATGTGAGTGAGATCACCGTGATGCCTGATAGAATGACTGATGAGTATCAAGATCATATTCTTGGTCAGAAACTTGGCTTTGAGTTCCCACTAAACATCTATAGCATAGAGAAGGATACAACTGAGGAGTACGTTAATAAATACTTTTTAAAGGAAGCACCTGAAGGAATTACAGCAGATTTTAACGGTATAATTTCAGGAGTAAAAAGACTTAAGCCAGCAGATACAAACCAGGATTTCTTTAATAAGGCTTTTGGTGAAGACAAGGTAGAGACTATCGATGAAGCCAAAGAGCATATTCAGAATGAGCTTGCCGACTTTTATGGTACTCAGGGAAAGTCCATTACTAAGCGTTATATACTAGAAAACCTGTTAGATATACACGACATCGAGTTACCTGATGAATTTTTGAAGCGTTGGCTACTATCATCTAATGAAAAGGCCACTGCCGAGGATATCGAGAAAGACTATGATGCTTTTGTCAAGAACCTGAAGTGGACGCTGATAAAACAAAAGATTGCTAAGCAAGAGGAAATCGAAATCACGCAAGAAGACATCAAGGCAGGATTGAGAAAGAAAATTGAAAGACAGTTTGCGCAGTATGGTGGTTATCCTGGCATCAATTATGATGATATGGTTAATAGATTAGCTCAGAATCAGGAGACTGTTCAGAAGGAGTATGAAGAGCTTTTGGCTGAAAGTGTCTTGGATAAGGCGCTTACAATGGTCAAATTAAAGACCAAAACTGTAAGCTTAGAAGAGTATAAAGATATAGTTGCGAAATTGCAGGAAAACATTCAGTAGACTCTGACGTTTGGATAACATCTTAAATTTAGATATGATACCTAAAGATGAATTTAAAAAGTATGCTACTCAACACCTTGGGATGAGTACCATGCATTTGGAAAAATATATGAACACGACAGTCCCAAATATTCAGGGATTTACGCCTCAAGTAATCGAGGAGAGACAATTGAATGTAGTAGGCATGGACGTATTCTCTCGACTCATGATGGATCGAGTGATTTTTATGGGTGTACCAGTTAATGACTATGTGGCTAATGTGGTACAAGCGCAAATGTTATTCTTAGAATCTACAGATCCTAAGATGGACATTCAGATGTTTATCAATAGTCCCGGTGGTAGCGTTATTGCTGGGTTAGGGATATATGACGTCATGCAGTATGTGGTGCCAGATGTGAATACAATTTGTACGAGTCTTGCGGCTTCAATGGGCGCAGTCTTATTATGTGCAGGTACTAAGGGTAAAAGAAGTTGCTTGCCTCATAGTAGGGTGATGATTCACCAGCCTTCAGGTGGTATGCAAGGTCAGTTTTCGGACATGGAGATCTCATATAATTTCATCAAAAACTTGAAGAGAGAACTCTATGAGATAATGGCGGAGCATACTGGCAAAGATTTTGACACTATTGAGAAAGATTGTGATAGAGATAACTGGTTGACTGCGGAAGATGCCAAGGAGTATGGATTGATTGATGAAGTTTTGAATCGTAGTAACAGAAAAAAAGAAAGTTAATCTAACAAATGGAGACAAAGAATCCAACATGTTCTTTCTGCGGAAAGGATAAGAGTGAAGCATTGTTATTAATAGCTGGGACTAATGGTCACATCTGTGAGTCGTGTGTTGAGCAAGCTAATGATATAGTGCTAAAAGAACTCAAAGGAGGAGAAACTTCGTCTTCGACTGGGGGATTTCAATTACCTGAGAATATCACACCTATTCATATCAAGAATTATCTTGATGAATATATTATTGGGCAGAATGACGCTAAGAGATATCTGTCTGTAGCCGTCTATAATCACTATAAGCGGTTGAGATATAATGACACCGTGGGAGATGTCGAAATTGAGAAGTCTAACATCCTTTTCATAGGAGAGACCGGTACAGGTAAGACACTACTTGCCAAGACCATAGCGAGGTTCTTAGATGTTCCTTTTGCTATCGTAGATGCAACAGTATTTACTGAGGCAGGATATGTTGGTGAGGATGTCGAAAGTATGCTTAGTCGGTTGCTGCAAGTGTGTGATTATGATGTTGAGGCTGCTCAACGTGGAGTGGTCTATATAGATGAGATCGACAAGATTGCTCGTAAGAGTGACAATCCTTCGATAACTCGAGATGTATCTGGAGAGGGTGTACAGCAAGCTCTACTTAAGATGCTAGAGGGTACTGAAGTTAATGTGCCACCTCAAGGGGGCAGAAAGCATCCCGAGCAGAAACTCATTAACGTAAATACTAAAAATATTCTCTTCATATGTGGAGGAGCATTTGATGGTGTTGAAAAAATCATCAATAAGCGCTTGAATACTCAGGTTATTGGTTTTAACAATGGCCCGAAGAATCAAGCTAATGATGAAGATGAATCTGTACTAAGTAAGGTGATTCATCATGATATTAAGCGCTTTGGATTAATACCTGAATTATTGGGTAGACTACCTGTTCTCACCTTCCTGAAGCCGTTGACTTTAGAGACGATGACCCGTATTCTACAGGAACCTAAAAATGCCCTGTTGAAGCAGTATGTCAAACTTTTCGAGCTCGAGGATATAAAACTCACCTTCGAAAAAGAAGCTATAGAATACATTGCCTCTAGAGCGATGGAGTTTGGGTTAGGTGCTCGCGGTCTTAGATCTATATGTGAGGAAGTGCTGACAGAAGCTATGTTTGAACTACCTTCTGACGATAAGATCAAAGAGTTCGTAGTCTCCAAGGATTATGCTGAAAAACAACTAGCTACATCTAAGTTTAGTCACCTTAAGGTCGCTTAGTACTAACTTGTAGTACTATGCGTCTTCTTTTCTCTATTTCATACGATGGCACTTCATATGCTGGTTGGCAACGTCAGCCAAATGCACTGACAATACAAGAAGTTATTGAGCAGGCTTTATACACAATAACAAGATCACAAGTATCAATTGTGGGGTGTGGCCGCACTGATGCTGGAGTGCATGCTTCTGCATACTTTTTCCATTGTGATATTATAGAGGAGAATATAACCTTGGATAAAATTGCCTATCAACTTAACAGTGTGTTGCCGGCCGATATAGTAGTTCACGATTTCAAGAAAGTTGACAATGAATTCAGTGCAAGATTTGGAGCTACTAAACGTAGTTATGAATACTACTTACATACACAACATGATCCCTTTATCAGACAGTATTCTTATTACTACCCACAGCTAACTCAATTGTCTACTGATCGCATAGAGGAGTTCTGTCAATTTATTGATAAGCAGAAAGAGTTTAAACCACTGTGTAAATCTAACAGTGGCGTAAATCATTACAAGTGTGATATCTACGATGTAAGACTTGTAGAACTTGAAGAGGGGCGATATAAGTTCTGTATACAGGCTAATAGATATCTGAGAGGCATGATCCGACTAATGGTAGGAGCTATGCTTAATTATGGTCGATCTAAGCTTTCTATGGAGCAATTGACAATAGCCTTTGAGGGGCAATCCCAATTACCACTTAACTGGAGTGTGCCTGGGCATGGATTATTCTTATCAGAAGTATTGTATAACGAGTTTAAGAAACCTCAACAGTAGGGTATAGCGGATAAGCTTTCATTAGCCCATTCACCTTTTCTTTGATGGATTTTATCTTCGTTTCATTTTCATGATCGCTGATGATTGCATCAATCCATTCAACTAATTGCAGACACGCATCATCCTTCAATCCTCTTGTCGAGATTGCGGCAGTACCAATCCGAATGCCCGACGTAACGAATGGGCTTCTGTCATCATATGGCACCATGTTCTTATTAATGGTAATATCTGCTCTGACAAGTGCATGCTCAGCAGCTTTTCCCGTAACCCCTTTGTTTCTTAGGTCGATTAGCATAAGGTGATTATCAGTCCCTCCAGATACAACTTGATAACCTAAGTCGACTAATGCGTTGGTCATGGTCTGGGCATTACGTATCACCAGCTTTCCGTAGGTTGAAAAGTCATCGGTCAGCGCCTCAGCAAAAGCAATAGCTTTGCCGGCAATCACGTGTTCCAATGGGCCCCCTTGCATACCTGGAAATACAGCACTATTCATAATGCTTGACATCATGAGAGGTTTACCTTTCTTAGTTGTTCTGCCCCATGGATTTTCAAAGTCTTTACCCAACATGATAATTCCTCCCCTCGGGCCTCTAAGAGTCTTATGCGTAGTGGAGCTCACAATATGACAGTGAGGCATAGGATTATTTAGAAGGCCTTTAGCTATGAGACCAGCAGGATGAGCAATATCAGCAAGGAGCAATGCACCAACCTGATCTGCAATCGCTCTGAATCGCTCATAATCCCAATCTCGAGAATAGGCAGAAGCGCCACAGATAATTAGCTTAGGCTTATGTTCGAGAGCCAACTGCTCTACCTTATCCATATCGATGACTCCAGAGTCTCTCTCAACGCCATAAAAAACTGGACTGTAAACCTTACCAGAAAAATTAACTGGTGATCCGTGAGATAAGTGCCCACCATGTGATAGATCAAATCCTAATATAGTATCGCCTGGCTGCAGGCATGCCAAAAATATTGCAGCATTAGCTTGTGCTCCGGAGTGAGGTTGCACATTGGCATATTCCGCACCAAAGAGCATCTTGAGTCTTGCGATAGCAAGAGTCTCTATCTGGTCTACTACTTCGCATCCACCGTAGTATCGTTTTCCTGGATAGCCCTCGGCATACTTGTTGGTTAAGCAACTACCTACTGCTCGCATAACAGCCTCGCTAACAAAGTTCTCTGAAGCAATAAGTTCAGCACCACTAGTCTGACGTTCTAACTCTTCATTGATCAGGTGAAACACACTATCCATAGTTTTAACTTTTTAGAAGGTGCTAAAATATCCCTTATATAGACTTTTCAGCTATATGAAAGTAAATAATGTTGGGGGTAGGCATAAAAAAAGAGGCCTTCTCACGTGGAGAAGACCTCTTTCAATATTATCTGAAAGATAATCGATTATCTGTTTACGCCTAAAGCTTTAAGAGTCTCGATATCCATACTTCCAATAGGAAGGTTATTGTCTCTCTGGAACTTAACCATTGCGGCTTTAGTTCTTGCACCAATCTGACCATCTACTGGTCCTGCATCGTAACCTCTATCGTTAAGTGCTTGCTGCACTTGTCTGTAGAAAGAAGGAGTAATGTCAGCACTACAGATTACCTCTCTCCACTCAGTAAATCCACCAGCTTTAACTAAGTTTCTCTTAGAAACGGTATTGTACTGTGCTGGGATCTCTGTAGTAGAAGTTGAAGCCGAAGAAGCTAACTTTTGGAATGATCTTGTTTCATATACTTCTGGAATCGGAGTACTGCTCACGCTTGCATCAGAAGCTAATTTCTTATAAGATCTTGTAGTATACTGAGCTGGAACATCATCAGCATTAACAGAAGCATCTCTTACTAACTTCTGGAATGTTCTTGTCTCATATGTAGTACAATCTCCACCCCTGTTGCTCTCACCTGAAGTGATAAACTCAGTTCTTCTGTTAGTTCTTCTACCAGCAGCAGTTTCGTTTGTAGCGATAGGTTGAGCCTCGCCAGCACCATCATAGCTTAATCTTGAAGCAGAGATGCCATCAGCAACTAATGCATCATAAACAGCTTTTGCTCTTCTTCTTGATAAATCTTCGTTGCTCGCTGCAGAACCTTGATTATCGGTATGTCCGATAAGTCTTGCAGTAACACCTGGAGCAGCATCTAATCTTGATTTCAATCCTGCGATAGCAGCACTTGAACCAGCAGTTAATGTAGCTGAACCAGTTTGGAAGTTAATACCCTGAACAACGTTAGACTTACCACAAGGAGCTTCAACAGTAGCTGCATCACTTGCTAACTTCGTGATAGTTCTTGTAGTATATTGTGCAGGTACTTCTACAACTGTAGTAGTAGCAGGAGACGCTAACTTCTTCATTGTTCTTGTAGTGTACTGTGCAGGTACTTCAACAGCAGTTGTGCTTGCTGGAGTAGCGATCTTTCTATATGTTCTTGTAGAGTACTGAGCTGGTACTTGAGTTGTGTAAGTTGCCGCAGGAATGATTAACTTCTTGAAAGTTCTTGTAGTGTACTTAGCTGCTACATCATTTCTGTTAGATCCAGCTGCAGAAGATAATACTTGGTAGCTTCTTGTGCCATATTGTGCAGGAACCTCTACAGTTCTGATACAATCTTCTCCACTTGAAGTCCATCCAGCCTCACATGCTTGTCTTACTGACTTAGTTACTGTCTTAAATTGAGCAGGTACCTCAACAAGACACCATACTAAACAGTCGTTAGGATCAGCAGAAAGACAGTTTCTATCAGCTTTCTTCTTAACCCACTTAGTAGAAGCAGGGGAAGTTTGGATAGTTTCAGATACAGTCTCATAACCAGCAGGCTTTTTCTCGATACGTGTACCGGCCTCTTTAGTTAATACTTGGTCAGTCTTAGTCTCGTACTGTGCTGGGTAAGTAGAAAGCGTGCTATACGCTTCTTGCTCTAATACTTGCTCAGTATAAGTACCATATACGTTACCGTAACTATCAGTTGATAACAATCTACTCAATTGAGCACCACTTAATCTTGATCCAGAACCATCAGTTCTTCCGCCACCGTCAACAAGTGCCTTAAGAGCATTGAGCTCATCGTTGTTAAATGTTCTTGTGATACCGTTGACTGTGTAGCTATTGCCACCGTCATCTAGCATTTTGAGTAATCCAGGACCATTAGCGATCGCCGGAATCTGACCAGCAGTGCTATAAGCCTCTTTAGTAAGGATTTGCTCAGTTACTGTTTCATAAGTTGCAGGAACAACTTTAAGAGTAGTGTACGCATCTTTTACTAATACTTGCTCAGTTACTGTCTCAAATGTTGCAGGAACAACCTGTAGAGTAGTATAAGCATCTTGTACTAATACTTGCTCAGTTACTGTCTCAAATGTTGCTGGAACAATTGAAACACCTGGAGCATCAACAAACTTGATTACTTGCTCTGAAGCAGGCTCAAATACAGCAGGTGAAGTAGAAACCTGCTTGCCTGGATCTTGAGCTAATAATTGCTCAGACACAGTCTCGAAAGTTGCAGGAGTTACAGATAACGTCGTTGACGCTTCTTTTGCTAATACTTGCTCGCTTACAGATTCAAATGTTGCCGGAATAGTAGCCACCTTAGTAGTAGCTTCTTTTACTAAGACTTGCTCAGTAACCTGCTCATATTGATCTGCAATCAAACACTTAGCATAACATTTACCAGGCTCTGACGGCATGCCAGCCTCTGGTTGTGCGTAGACCTCTACTGCCAATAAGCAGATAAAAGTCATCAACAAAAAGTTAAGATTTTTCATAATAATTTTGAAAGCATTTAATTAAATAATATTGAAGTATTCAGAATTATGGTCCGCAAAAGTAACCATTAAATTTTTATTTCCTTTGGGTACGAAATATAGTTTGTTTGCGAATATGTTCCATTAGACGCAATTTCTATCATTGGTGTATATTTCTCGGTATTTCCTCCCTTATGTAGAATCATAATGGGCTTATTGGTATCATAAACTTTATGGCTGTCCATTCCGACTATCACAGTTTTGCTGGCTTCAGTGGGGCTGATCTTAAGCAAAATTTCAGATTTATGACGCAATGACTCAATAAAGTCACCCGATATAGCTTCAGTGCTAAAAACAGTTCTTAGCAATCTCCGATTGAGAATTCCAGATGCCATATAGCTACAGATAAAGTTATCACATTTTACGTGATTCTTGAGTAAAGTGATGATATCATTGTCATCGAGTAAAGCAAATTCTTCAAGTGATTCACCCGATAGTGGTTCACTGCTTTTTATTAAACTATTCAGAAGCGAATGGCCTTCTTCTTGATCTGACGATTGCTCCTTGTACTCATCAAAGAATGAAACCAACATCGATTCAGCGCTTACAGCAGTCTTATGGAGGTAGACTTGACGGTACATCAAGTGTCTTGACATGAAGAATTTATCAACGCTATAGCGACCCTTGGCTTCTACGACCAACTTTCCATTTTGGACATTCATCATCTTGACGATTCGGTCATATCCGATGACTCCCTCGGCGACTCCAGAATAGTAGCTGTCTCTACTGAGGTAATCCATCCGATCTACATCCAATTGACTGGATAGCATCTGGTGTAGAAATGGACGATCATACTTGTTTTGAAAGATCTTGATGGCTAATTCAAGTCTTCCCTCCAACTCATCGTCCAGTAGATGCATCATTTGGAGCGTAATTTCTTCATGGCTGACAGGTAGGATTTTTCTCTCAAGTGCATGAGAGAAAGGGCCATGCCCAATATCGTGGAGCAGCGCTGCGGCACAAGCTGCTTCATATTCTTCATCAGAGATATCAACACCCTTGATTCTTAGATTTTGGATCAGCTCTGAGCATAAGTGTGCTACTCCCATAGAGTGGTGAAATCGAGTATGTACTGCCCCTGGATAAACGAGTGAAGACAAACCAACTTGAGATATGCGCCTCAGACGTTGAAAGAATCGGTGATCTATTAACTCGTAGATTAACTCAGTTGGAAATGTGATCAACCCATATATAGGATCATTAAATACTTTGATCTTAGACATTGTACTCTAAACAACCATTTTCGTACCACAAATTTATTAATGACTTATCATCTATTGTAATATGGGCTATTAAGCCACCGTTAAAGGTGAGCGAATCGTAAGACATTGTGCTCTTATTGATCCCAAAACATAAGTTCTAATTCAAATCACAAAATTACTGGATGAGTAAGATCAGAATCCTATGGGCCGATGATGAAATTGACATGCTAAAACCTCAGCTGTTTTTTCTTGAGAAGAAAGGCTACGAAGTTGTTACCGTAACTAATGGTCATGATGCAATTGAAACTTTTGAAGAGGAAAAGAATATAGATGTAGTCTTTCTTGACGAATCTATGCCTGGGATCTCTGGTCTAGAAACCTTAAGTGAGATTAAGGCTCGAAATAGTAACACACCGATAGTGATGATCACTAAGAATGAAGCCGAAAACTTAATGGAGGAGGCTATCGGTTCACAAATCGACGATTATCTGATCAAACCCGTTAATCCAAACCAGATATTGATGACACTTAAGAAACTCATCGATAATGAGCGACTGGTAGAGGAAAAAACTGTTACCGACTATCAAGTTGATTTCAGGAAAATACTCATGGAAATTAACAGTGGTCTAGATATAGAAGGTTGGGTAGATGTCTACAAAAAGATTATTTCTTGGGAGCTCAAACTCGACGAGTCTAACTCACAGGAAATGATGGATATCTTAACGATGCAAAAGACGGAAGCGAATTCGGAGTTTTCGAAATTTATCATCAAGAACTATCCAGATTGGTTTGGTGGTGGTGATGGACCTACATTGAGTCATGACTTGTTTAAGAATAAGTTACTGCCACATCTCGAAGATGATCAACCAACCGTTGTATTCTTGCTGGATAATCTGAGATTTGATCAATGGAAAATCATCGAACCGGCCGTATCTAATATGTTTAGAGTCGAGGAAGAAGATTTCTTCTACAGCATTTTGCCAACATGTACTCAGTATAGCCGCAATGCGATTTTTGCAGGCATGACTCCAGCAGACATTAAGAAGCACTACAGCTCGTGGTGGAAGGATGATATCGATGAAGGGGGTAAGAATCTGTTTGAAGCTCAGTTATTAGATTCTCAGCTTAACAGGCTTTTGAGAAAGAAGATAGAGTCCCATTATGTCAAGATTACTAATGTAGCGGCCGCCAGGCAGATGAATGAGGATGTGCTCAATTATCTCCAAAATGACCTAACTATAGTCGTCTATAACTTTATCGATATGCTCTCACATGCCCGCACCGAGATGGAGGTGTTAAAGGAGTTAGCTTCTGATGAGCGTGCTTATAGATCCCTGACACTCTCATGGTTCAAGAACTCACCGCTTAGTTCTGCTCTTGAGAAGCTCAGAGATAAAAAGGTCAAAGTGTTTATAACTACTGATCACGGTACAATCCGTGTACATCGACCTAGTAAGGTTGTCGGAGATAAAGACACGACCACGAATCTCAGATATAAGATGGGACGTAATCTGAATTATGATAGGAAGGATGTCCTCGAGATATCTGATCCACATACCGTAGGATTACCTAAGACTAATATCAGCAGTCGGTATATATTCGCTAAAGAGGATAAGTTCTTCCTGTACCCTAATAACTATAATCGCTATAACAAGCTATATGATAATACCTTCCAGCATGGCGGTATTTCATTAGAGGAGATTATATGTCCGTTTGTGCGATTATCTCCTAAGTAATTAGTCCTGCTCAGCACGCTTCTTTTCGATGCGCTTGACGGCGATAATGCCAATCTGATATAACCCCATGAGTGGTATAGCTATCAGGAATTGAGTAATAACATCAGGAGGAGTAATGATTGCGGCCATAATGAAGATTACAACTATAGCATGTCGACGGAATCTCTTCATGGTGTCCGATCCTATTATTCCAGCCTTACCTAAAAAGTAAGCAACCACAGGTAGCTGAAATACCATACCAGTTGGTAAGGTAATCATGGTCATATAGGATACATATGAGGATAAAGTAGAAGAAACAGGTGCATCGTCTGTCCCAAATTCGTAACCAGCTAAGAAACTTATGGCAAATGGAGCGATAATAAAGTAGCCAAAGATTACGCCAAAGAAAAAGAGAGTGGTGCAGATAGCGACCATGCCTCGAGTGGCTTTTTTCTCATGCTCATAGAGGCCAGGCTTGATAAAGCGCCAGAATTCCCAGAAGATATATGGAAAGCCCAATATGATTCCTAACCATATGGAAGTCTTAAGATGAGTGAAGAACCGTTCACCGAGATCTTTATAGATAAACTTAAACTGTGGGACTTCGCAGAAGACCCCAAAATTCTTACAGATAAACCTATAGGTTGGAAAGGTCTTGAAACGAGGAGCAAATAAAATCTGTTCGACTATATGACTTTGCCAAAAAACGACAATACCGATAACCACGATAGCTCCAACAGACCTAATTATATGCCATCTCAGCTCCTCTAGATGATCGAGGAAGCTCATTTCCTTTTCGGAGGTTGGAGCCGGTTTATCGCCTTTTAGAGGTTTTAGCATGAGTCAAAGGTATCATTATCAGATGGCAAGTATTATTATGTTTTTCTATAATTCCAAGTTTTGCCATTAACTTTTATTTCATCTTTGCCCGACTAAACGATTTGCCCTCTACATGTTAAGTTCGATTGTCATATTCATCGTTAGTCTTGCTTTACTGATATTTTCTTCAGACCGCTTCATTGGGGCATCTGAAAAAATAGGTTTAGGCTTTGGTGTTTCACCATTTATTATTGGAGTGACTGTAGTAGCATTCGGGACTAGTCTACCAGAACTTATGACCTCGATTGTATCGGTATATTACGGAAGTAGTGAGATCGTGGTAGGCAACGTGATCGGGAGCAATATTACTAATATATTACTGGTAGTAGGGATTTCTGGAGTCATCTCTGGAGATTTGATAATTAAACGAAATCTTATCGGTGAAGATATCCCGATGCTCATTGCTTCGGCTTTATTGCTCTGGTTTTGTCTTCAGGATTTATCGTTCAGTTTAGTAGAGGCTATTCTATTTTGTATTGCACTGATCGTATTTCTTTGGAATTGTATAAGAAGTGGAACAATAGAGCAAGCTGATGGCTCCGTAAGGGCGACATGGAAAGAATATCTCATTGTAGTGTTAGGGGCAATAGGTATTTATTTCGGGGCTTCTTATACGGTCTCTTCAATATCTGAGATCTCTAGACAGATCGGGGTTAATCCGGAGGTTGTTTCTTTGTCAGCATTAGCATTAGGAACTTCATTGCCTGAGGTAGTCGTGAGTGTGGCAGCATGTAAGCGAGGTTTAGCAGGGATGGCGCTCGGGAATGTGATCGGCTCTAACATCTTCAATACTTATGCGGTAATGGCCATTCCATCCTTCTGCGGTTCTCTGGTGATTCCTGCTTCGATCCTTGAGTTTAGCCTACCATTTATGGTAACCGTATCTTTTCTTTTTATGATCATGTGTATATCTAAGCGGATAAGCTTTTTTCAAGGGTGCTTGCTACTTATCTTCTATGCATTCTTTCTTACAGAATTATTTACTTAATTGCAGCGTTACAATACCGCATGAAAAAATTCTTCATTTACATTGTTGCTTCAACCGTCCTATCATTCTTGGCAACGACTCCATTGTTTGGGCAAGTAAGTCCAGTAGCATCTTACAGCATGGATGACTGTTCGTTGAATGATGATGTAGGCGGGTTTGACGGGTTTGTTTTCGGTAATCTGTGCGCCTGTGGGGCATCATCTAATGGCTTAGAATTTTCAGGTAATGAAGTAGGAGATTTCAATCCGGGGCTAACAGATGTATTTGGATCTGACTACACCATAAGCTTCTATGCTTCATTTAATCAGACAGTAACGCAATCAATGGATATATTTTCTATCGCCGAAACTTGTAATAGTGATACTGCACTATTGATAAGATATCTCCCTGATTTTAATGGAGTTAGAATCAGATTTTCAGACAATGCTGATAACAGGATAGATTTAAGCGCCGAAATTGAGCAACCGGGCTGCTTGACTCATATTGCATACTCAGTAGAGGGAAGTACAGGACGTCTATATATTAATGGTTTTTTAATGGATGAGCAGTCTGGTAGATCACCATTTACCTTTAATCCACCAGAGGGTATAGATTTACGATTGGCTGATTCTCCATGCAATGATATACCCGTTGGTGGCGATACTCGGTTCGCAGGTGTCATAGATGAATTGATAGTATTTGATAGGACACTACTATTGAGGGAGATAAGGGCTATAGATATTAGACCTAATCAGATCCTACTCAATGACACCACTATATTTGAAGGACAATCAATCGTACTTAATACTGGACAGATATGCACGGATATGTTCGCTTGGTCACCAACTGATGGACTGAGCGATCCTACTATTAGTGAACCAGTGGCGAGTCCAGCGCTGGGTACTAATGTTTTTACATTAACTATTGATGACGGTAATTGCATGATTTTTGATGACATAGTTATCAATGTAGTCGATAGAGATGTTGTGAGTTGTTCTGATCTTGTTTTACCCAATACATTTACACCTAATGGAGATGGCATAAATGACGATTTTGGAATCAGTAATTCTTTCTTAATTGATCAGTTGATTTCGTTTGAGATATTTGATAAGTGGGGCGGGCGAATCTTTCAAACTAATGATGTATCAGGAACTTGGAATGGTCGACGTCTGGATAGTGGTATCGAGGTAGGTAACAGTTCCTATGTTTACAAGGTCTCCTATACATGCGAAGGCAGTACTGAAGTGGTTACGGGTGTTGTGAATGTGTTGCGTTAATAACCTATTCCAATAATGTAGGTAAGGATTGTTAACTTCGCCTTGATGAATATTTCGTTCAAACTGATTTCTGTTCTTTGTGCAATCGCACTTTTTTCTTGTCGAGGAACTGGATCCAAAAGCTCTGATGCTGATGGGGATTACACTGTTTCTGGTGAAGAATATGTTGCTGGAGACACTATATCTACTCAAAAAGAGGACTTCGATATAGACAAGTTTATAGACGAAAAGGAACAAGCTGAGTTGGAGGCAGAAAGTAAGATTGAGTCTACTTTAAAAGAGGATGTAAAGGTCGCAGCTAAACCCAAGAAGAAAAGTGTTAGCAAGCCTGTTAAAAAGTACTATCCCCAGATTGAGTTTTTAGAGGAGACCTATGAGGTTGGCGATATCGTCGAAGGTGATGTAATTAAGCATATCTTCAAATTCAAAAATACCGGTAAGGCTCCTTTGAATGTTGAAAAGGCAGAAGGGACCTGTGGTTGTACCCAGCCTTCTTATCCATTTCTAGCCATTGCACCAGGTGAATTTGGTCAAATCGGAGTACACTACCATTCGGTTGGAAAATCAGGGCCACAAAAGCCAGAGATTGTCGTTCATTCTGACGCCAAAAATGAACCAATAAAAACACTATATCTCGTGCTTGATGTTAAGGATAAGCCCGTTGATCTTCCTGTAGATTCGCTCGAACTAAAAAAAGGGTAGTGCCCTATATAGTTTTATTGATTACCTGATAAGTGTAACATTGCCACGTCGAAGCTCTGGATCTCCACCATCGATAAAAGAGAATTGGACGACATATACGTAAACTCCACTTTCCAGTTCTTGTGATAGATCGTTGTTGAATGAACCATTCCATGTCCCTACTCCCGAGAGCACAATAGGCTGAGAGCCTTCTTCGGCATGTACAAGGTTACCATATCTATCATATATCCGAATAAAATCAACAGAAGAAACTCCTGAACCGCCAAATACCCTGAATGTCGCATTTCCCGGTACTGTCGCAGTAGGTGAGAAGGCATTAGGGATGTATATGTTGCTCGTTCTACGGACATTTATACTCACTTCATCAGTGGCAACACATCCATTTACATCAGTGACTTCAACACTGAGTGTTGTTGGCCCTACCGGAGAAAAGCTCACCTCTGAGCACAATGCGTCTATGCATTCTACGTCTTCTGGTATCCATCTCACCGTATCTATCATTGATTCGGAATCTATATTAGCACGAACAACGGTGGACTGGCCTAATTCGACTTCCGTATCTTCTCCCAGACTTACGTTAAGTTCAGTAGGAGGAAGCACCAGTATCATGGTATCATAGACACAACCATCCTGATCAAACACACTTACTGTGATATCTCCTGGGATGATCATAGCTGTATCCCCAACAGT
>CAZDHV010000023.1:0-22748 GCA_964505335.1 uncultured Saprospiraceae bacterium
AAGAAAAGTCCATTTTCTTTTGGCAAGAAGAGTGATGATGATGTCATCAAGATTGGCGTTGTTACTTGGGGAGGATATGCCGGTGGACAATATTTTAATGAAGGATTTGAGGCAAGTGAAGAGTCACGATTTTATAAAGACTATGGACTAAAAGTAGAATTTAAAGTCTTAGATGATTTTGAAGCGTCCCGTAATGCGTTCAGAGCTGATGAGGTCAATCTACTCTGGAATACGATCGATGCCTTTCCTACTGAAGTCAATGGTCTTGCTGATTTCGATCCAGTGATCGTATGGCAAGCAGATTGGTCACGAGGAGGAGATGCCATTGTAGCACGTCGTGGTATTTCTAAGGTATCCGATTTAAAAGGTAAAAAGATTGCTGTTGCGGAGTTGACTCCATCCCATTCATTTTTACTCTGGATGTTAGATGCAGGGGGGCTGACATTGGATGATGTAACCATTGTAGCTCAAGCGAGTGCCATAGATGCTGCCGAAGTATTTAAGGCTCAGCGTGTAGATGCAGCTGTTGTATGGAGTCCCGATGACATCCTCAGTCTTGAGGCGGTTCCCGGTTCAAGAAGATTAGAAAGTACTCGATCAGCAGCCTATATTATTGCAGATGTATTTATGGCTAAGAGAAGTTATGTCAAAGAGAATGAAGACAAGCTGAAAAAAATATATGAAGGCTGGATGAGAGGTGCGGCGGAGATAAACTCTGACCCATCAGCTCGCAGACATGCTGCTGAGATTCTGGCAAGAGAATTTACCGAGAGAGGTACCGCATTAACTACTGCTGAAGCTGATGAGATGATTGGCAATGTACGATTGACCACTCATGGCGACAATAAAAACTTCTTCGGCCTCAACTCAGGTTATAAGGGTGTTACAGGCAATGATCTTTACTCCAGTATGTCTATCAAGTATCAAGACCTTGGTTTCATCGAAGGTAGAGTACCTAACTGGCGCCAAATTGCATCTCCATCATTCGTGGCGGGATCAACGCTCACAGGAGTATCACACGCCGCTGAAGGTGTTAAGTCTTTTACACAAGCCACTACTGCTGATGCCAAGAAAGAAGCCATCGCAAGTAAGAAGGTGAGTATAAGTTTCCGTACAGGGGAATTTAAACTTGACGAGAACGCTAAATATATCATCGACAAAGAGTTCGTAGCAATAGCCAAAGCCTTTGCTAATAACCGTATCCGTATCGAAGGAAATACCGACAATACTGGTAATCACGATCTCAATGTGACCTTATCTAAAAAACGAGCACAATCAGTAGTAGATTACCTCATCGGTACCTATCAGATGCCACGTAATCGATTTATAGTTGTAGGTAATGGACCTGATAAGCCGATAGCAAGCAATAACTCTGACGCCGGCCGGGCGCAAAACCGTCGTACTGATTTTGAGCTAGTGGCTACGGAATAATTAAATAGTGTAGCACTTTCAATGAATTCACTATTTAAACTACGAGGGGAACTCACTCGATCTCAAAGTATATTATATACCTTTTTGGGATTTATCGTACTCATCATATTCTGGTGGCTGTTGGCAGAGTTATTCTCTGAAAAAGTGCCGGTCCTTGAGGGGTATAATCAATCACTACCGAGTAGCATCGGTGATGATGTTGACCTGGTAACGTTGGATTCTATTGCCAGAGCGGATTCCATCCTATTTGCTAATGCAACGGAGTTTAAGAAGGTTTATAAAATACTTCCGACTCCCTTAGCAGTGGTGAAGTCTTATCCATCATTGATTACTAAGGATGAATTGGTGCCTAATGCGATCAGATCCATATGGATTAACCTGCAAGGCTATTTTTGGGCGATACTAATCTCGATACCCATAGGCTTTGTTATCGGTCTTATCCCGTTATTCAGAGGACTATTTGGCAGACAGGTAGATGCCATGCGCTTCTTACCGCTTACGGCACTCACGGGGTTATTTATCCTATGGTTTGGTATAGATGATCCAATGAAGGTGGCTTTCTTGGCTTTTGGTATTATAGTCTACTTACTACCAGTCGTAGTACAGCGCATTTGGGAGGTCAATGATGTGTATCTCAAGACCGTATTCACCCTCGGCGCATCTGATTGGCAGACTGTCAGGACGGTTTATATTCCCTCTGTGATGAGCGTAATATTTGACGATATACGAGTGCTCACGGCCATATCATGGACTTATATCATCATTGCAGAAGTACTCAATCGAGCTGGAGGTATAGGCTCATTGATCTTCATAAAAGCTCGTCAAGGTCAATTGGAAAAAGTATTTGCCATACTGGTAATCATCATCTTAATAGGCGTTATCCAGGATTGGATATTCGTCTTTTTAGGAAGACGGCTTTTCCCTCACAAGCACTTCAAATCGATGGTTAATGGTATTAAAGAAGCGAAGTTTGGGATTTACTTCTTACTTGGAGGTATGCTCTTAGCAGTTATGTTGACTGGAATCCTGGGCATGTCCAACTTCGTTTTAGTCGCCATAGCAGTAGTCGTACTGTCATCGCTACTTTTCACTGGATATGGTGAGACTATCATCCGAAAAAATACTGTGGGCCATGAGTAATGTGATCAAGGATACAGACCTCCAGAATATCATCGAGATGAGAGGAATAGGACAATCTTACGATGGTGGGCAAAACTGGATCATTAAAAACTTAGACTTCGTCGTTGAAGACAAACCTGATCAAGGTCAGTTCGCAGTTATTCTAGGAATGTCTGGATCAGGAAAATCTACAGTATTACGATATATCGCTGGTCTGCAAGAACCAACAGAAGGGTCTGTCCTGATCAATGGTGGAGAGTTACATACTCAGGATAGAGTTAGTATGGTCTTCCAGAAATATTCATCACTGCCATGGATGACAGTGCTTGACAATGTCGGACTTGCGCTCCGATATAAAGGGATGTCTAAAGCCGAGCGGGATGAGAAGGCCATGGAGATGCTCAAGCTTGTTGGCCTCGAGGGTCATGAATATAAGTTTGCTCAGTACCCTACTCTATCTGGTGGACAGTTGCAGCGTATAGCCATCGCAAGAAGTATCCTTGCCAATCCAAAAATATTGGTAATGGATGAACCTTTTGGAGCACTTGATATCAAGACAAGATTACAGATGCAAGACCTCCTGATGAGCTTATGGCATCAGTTTCAATCTACCATTCTATTTGTCACACATGATATAGCGGAGGCTGTATATCTGGCTGATGATATATATATCTTGAAGTCTCAACCGTCACAATTCGTAAGGCATATTCATGTAGATCTTCCATTTAATCGAGATCGCACCACGAAGCGTTCTCCAGATTACACCGCTATGGTGCATCATGTGGAGGATATGATGATGGAGGTATCTGAACTGGGTTAAGTAATTTTTCGATTGCGTCTTGGTCTATTTCGCCGTTGTTGAAGACGTAGTATTCCAGTAAATAATAATACATATGAGGCCATCAGAGCCAGAGCAGCTACGACATATTGAGTTTTAGTATATCTTCTTTTAATGTCATCCGTTTTATATAGAATTGCTGCAGTGGCGTAAAGCACTATGAAAGCACTTATTAGCCAACCTATATTTAAACTAGCAAAATTATACCCTGCAACTCTCAGAAGTATTCGTGCCATAAAAATGCTAAAAAGCACGATTCCTCCAACCTTTATAAAACCTCTCAAAAATGTAAAATCTCGGTTTGACGTTAAGGCATAAATCGTTAGTCCACAGAATAAACCAGTAGCGATTACAGCAGAAGAAAAAAGGATAGAAGGATTCGTCATCTCAACACGACAAAGAAGCGGAAATAAAACGATAGATTTTACGAGAATGAACAGCCCATATATCAAATATTGAGTTCTCTTTTTAGTAATTTTTCTTGAAGCTCTTTGAGCATATCTCATCGCAAATATGAATACCAGAAAGATTGGCAACCACTCGCTCTGCCAACGATTTAGACCTATTGTATCAATATACCATTGCTTGACAGGCGTTTGCATAAAAATATACTCGAGACCTATCAACGCAGCCACGCCCAAAGCCAAATTGAGATATACCTTTTTAAGAAAAGAGATTTGCTCAATCTCATCTTCTTTAAAGACTCTTACAGCTCTTTTCCTTCTATTCTTCTTAACCCTCGACAACTCTACAGATTATTCTTCTACCAGGTCATGTCATCTTCGTTGTCAACGGGCTTTTCTTCTGCAGGAGATTCCGCAGACTCTGGTGTAGTAGTAGTTTCACTTGTTGTTTCTGCTACTGTCTCTCCAGCTGCCTCTAGGGCCTTTTGCTTCTCCCACTCCTCTTGTCTACGATCGAATTGTTCGTAATCATAGTCTGGCATAAGATCTGTCTTAACGTGATTGACAGCATCTTGAAGGCCCTCTAAAAAGCGATTAAAATCTTCCTTGTACAGAAAAATCTTGTGCCTTGTAAATCCATTTCCATTAAACTTTCGGGTACTCTCCGTAAGAGTAATGTAATAGTCTTCGCCGCGAGTCTGCTTCACATCGAAGAAGTAAGTTCGCCTCTTTCCAGCTCTTACCTTATTGGAATAGACGCTGTCTTGACCTTGCCCAAATTCATTCTCCACGGCAAAAAGTATTTTGTGTTTGTAATGTTATAATATTGTTACCACTTAATTAAAAATAACAAACTTGACGTATTTAACTGTACTCTATGGCTTTTTCTTCATCAAGCTGCTTTGTTAATATCTCAAAATAGTACCCTCTTGCAGCCATCAAATCGGCAGGTGTCCCTTGTTCTACTATTCTACCCTCGTCTAAGACAATGACCTTGTCAAAAGTAAGATGACGATATATTCGATGGGTTATGATTATGGCAGTCTTATCACTCAGCGCACCACTGAGATAGGACAGTATGGTCTGCTCAGTAGTCGTGTCAACAGCACTGAGGCAATCATCGAGGATAATGATTTCTGGTTCCTTGATCAGCGCTCTTGCCAAGGAAATACGTTGCTTCTGACCTCCAGATAAGGTTACTCCTCGTTCACCCACCATCGTTTCAAATTGCTCTGGCAAGCGCTCGATATCATCATAAATAGCGGCATTCTTCGTGATCGCTTTGATATCTTGTAATGAAGCGTCAGCTTTACCAAAAGCTATATTGCGCTCAATACTATCACTAAACAGAAAAGCATCTTGAGGGACATATCCTATTTTCTCTCTCAGTTGATGCAGATTCAATGCTTCTATGTTCTCCCCATCCAGTAAGATCTGTCCCGACTCTACATCATACATTCTGAGCAGCAAGCTGGCAATTGTAGACTTGCCAGAGGCCGTTTTTCCAATGATTCCTAACTTCTCACCTTTCTGAAGCTCATAGCTCACCTTATCCAATGCCACCGTACCTGAATCTAAATATGTAAAGCTTACATTGTCAAACTTCACATGTCCTTTCAAGTCTAACACCTTATTACTTGAGTTAGTAATAGTGGGTTGAGTGTTCATAAACTCATTGATCCGTCCTTGTGATGCCTCTGCCTGTTGGACGATCGAGACAATCCAACCTACCGCTGTAAACGGCCAGGTAAGCATATTGACATAGATGATAAACTCTGCAATATTGCCATAGGTGATATTGCCTTTAGCCACCTCATGACCCCCAACTATTACCACCAATAGAATACTGGTGGATACAAGCAACAACATCAATGGATAAAACAATGCATTGACCCGCGCCAGACTCATGGAATTCTCCTTGTACTCCTCGCTCTCTCGTGAAAAATAAGATACGAACTGTGGCTCTTTGACATAGGACTTAACCACTCTTATACCAGAATAGACTTCCTGCGCTATCGTGGTTAGTTTGGCCAGTTGCCTTTGGATGATTTCGCTTCTCTTATGAATGAAGCTACTTACTATATATATTGACACTGACAGGACCGGTAGCGGTAGTAAAGCATAAAATGTTAGCGTCGGACTGACGCTATACATGTAGTATATCGCCAATAGAAACAATGTTACCAGATTAATACAATATAATAGACCCGGGCCCAGATACATCCTCACTTTGGAGACGTCCTCTGTTATCCGAGACATCATATCCCCTGTCGAGTTACGAGTGTAAAACGAAGTATCTAGCGCCTCGTAATGGGCAAAGATCATCTTGCGCAAGTCATACTCGATTAATCGAGACACTACAATAATCGTCTTGCGCATCATATACATGAAGAATCCCATAGTAAGCGCAAAACCTATTACGAGGAGACCATGCTCCATCAGATTTATAGAAATATAATCGAGGATAACTTGCCGCTCTTCTTCATTGGGAGCGAGTCTATATTCATCAAGACACTGAGACGCCACATCAAGTGCCTTGCCAAACTGCGGTGGCACAAGGAGCCTAAAGAAATTCTGGATGACCACGAATAGCGCCCCAAATAGCAAGCGCCATTTGTACTTCCAGAGGAACTTATTAATCTGTAGGAGATTTCGCAATACTGGTGGAGGTGTTTATTGTATGTAATAAGCTAGGCAAGCTACGATAGTTTCGCTCACCACTGCAAATATCTCACTTCATTCCTCCAAAGTGAGATATGGGCGCATCTTTTTCAACCTAATTATTCTCTTACAACTTTAAAAATCAGATTCCCCAAGCTCAAAATCAAATCTCTTAACACTAGGTTATTAGGTTCTCCAACACGACGGATACTGCATCCTATTAGATCCATTACTAAAAAATCTAAACCAAAATTTTATCCACTGTAAGTCTAATCATCCTTAATAATTGGTATAGTCTTAAGATACCTTATCAAATATTAGACTATTCTCGGAAGTGGGCGATCCAAGAATAGTGGCCTATAATTGCGATACTGTGCGCTATTCAGATAGTTTATTTGTTACACTGCAAAGAATCTGCAGTAACATGCTGGATATTGGTAAGGAAATTAATTTATAACCTTTAAATAATTTAATATGCGAAAATTACTTTTATTTATTTTGCTGAGCCTATTCATTTTCTCTTGCTCGGATGACGAAGTAACTCTAGAGCCTGACATTACAGAAGGTTTAATTCTTGAAGAAAACAAAGATGTCACCAACAAATCATTAACTGATTGTGGCACCTTAACTCCGCAACTCGTTCGTGGCGCTTCATGTGGTTCTGGCTTTAGATATACCGTAGTTGTAAGTGCTGGTATTAACAGGTTACCTTATGATAGAGATGTAGAGGTCTTCCTAACCAACACAGTAATGGGTCGACAAATAATTCTCGACACGGAAGTAGTGAGAATTAAATCAAATCGTAACGTCTCGAATCCAGCAACAGTTTTTCAACAAACCCAAACTCCAAACTTGGGACGCGTCACGGCCCGTATAGCTAGTGTTCGAAGAAGTAATGGAACCCCAGTTACCTGTAATTTCAGAACTACCTCTCACACTAACGTACGTTTATGTAACGCTGCCCCACCTAATTCTTGTCCTGGTGGCGATGCTGACCGAAACGGTATTTGCGATGCTTTAGAACAAAATGACGATGACGAAGACCCATTTGGTCTTAGAGATGCAAATGGTGGATAACATAGTGATTAAGGTTGGGCTTTATGGCTCAACCTTAATTTTTCAAAAAAAAACTCACTGCAATGGGCGACAATACTATTGTGGTCTTGAGGAATCAATCAGGATTTTAGTAAAATCAACTTGTATAATTTTCCTAATTTTTTAATCACTACAACTGAACTCCTATTCTATCAACTATATTGATCAAAATATAACCAGTGATATGATAATTAAATTTTCAACATAGAAGCACTCGAAGTACCCAAGAATCAATTAAAGAAATATTTGATGGATATGAATAAATACTCGATAATTCTGACTTGCGCATGATTCTACATCAGATTCACTTGATTTTGATTTCTGATGCTCGTCAAACAAATCATAGTTAACGGCGTATCTGTAAATTGTGCATATACAATGCAATTGAATATCGTAAAAGTTGGCAATTCTCGTGGGTTACGTTTTTCCAAGGCCGTATTAGATGAATATCAGATCGGTGAAACTGTTGAACTTAAATTGAAAGATGGCTTTATCGAATTAAGACCCACAAAAGATGTTCGCAAAGATTGGAAGAGTAAGCTCGCAGAACTGTCAACTGATCCTAACGAGGAAGAACGTATCCCTGATGTATTCGAAGATGAAGAACTATGAATCAGTATGACATAGTTCTTGTCAATTTGGATCCAACGGTAAGTAGCGAAATTGAAAAGACGAGACCATGCATCATTGTTTCACCCAACGAAATGAATCAATCTATAAGTACTGTAATTATAGCGCCCGTCACGAGTAATAAAAAGAAGTACCTTACAAGGGTTAAATTAATTTCGGAGAAAACAATGGAATGATTGTTTTGGACCAGATCAGAACAATTGACAAAAGAAGAATCATCAAGTCCATCGGGCAGATAACCGTTAAACCAAACATTCAAATTAAGGAAGTGCTTAGTGAGATTTTGATACAATAACAGGCAGATGAGAAAAAATTATTCTACACACTTTACCATACTCCCGATAAGAGTTATCTGAAAATTCCTACGCTTCTTGAAAGCAGTTCTGACTTACAATAGTATTAATGTCGATAGAGGATTCGTCAAAGAAAGAAATATTTATGCATCTAAGTTCATTCATGCAAAGTGAGATATGGCTTCACTTTTTCCCATTTTTCTTGTGACAGTGGGCTATTCGCAATAAAATCATCAAGGTCATTTTTCTGATCTCTATGCTTAAAGTAGTTCACCGCCGTCGTCGCCATGTTCGTGTTGAAGTAATAATTCCTATTAAGCGTCCATTTATCAGTGGCTTGTAATTCGATGCGTTGGTAGGAATCATCTACGTATAGATACTTGCTAATTTGTTCCACTACCGAAGTATCAATTGAATACAGACCATCATATAATTGATATATGTGATGATAGCCTCCAATATTCTCTCTCCTTTCAATCAAGACTTTGGCTCGTACTGGGCCGATTCCTTTGATTTTCACCAATTCACTTGAGTCCGCAGTATTGAGATTTATTGGTTCCATTAAAGAATTTTCTGAAGCATATACCTTTGGTTTCCAGCTCTTCTTCTTAAGTTGATAGCTACTATCAATTTTCACATAAGGGGCTATCGCTCTATAAATGCTATCAGTTATGCCAGGAGAGGTCTTTAGTTTTTCAACCGTTCGAAATGTCCCACCGGCTTTGCGATAACCTACAATGCTCGATGCCAATCGAGGAGGAATATTGAGCAACTTTAATGAATCATTGGATATGGTGTTTGGATCAAATGAAAACAGTTCCTTTTGAGAAGTATTCTTGATGACTTGGATTATCGGTTTGGGATTGAATGGCTTCCTCTTGGGTACTGCGATACTAGTAAAAGGCAGCAGCGTCTTGTAGGTGTGCTTATCAAGAGTATATATGTTTTGGATATCCGTAGGCTTTTTAAATCGTCCGCCTTTTTCTCGGTAGTTGGCCCATATGGTGGCAGTCCTAACTGGAACACCCATTTCTACAAGCTCATCATGGGACACTGTATTGGGATCGTAATATTTCGGATTCAGTGTTGGCTTAGACTTTTGCGAATGACTTTGGCTTTCTTTTTTGACATCTATCTCATTGGTTTCATGTCTGACTAACAAGCTATCGATAAACGCAATATCCTGCTCTGACAACTCGACAACAGGGTGGTAGTATTCATCTACAAAAAGATAAATTGCCCCAACTGCAAATAAAATCAGGACCAATACGAAGGACCCTCTTCTCTCTGTTGGAGAAATCCCAAACCAATGCCCAAGGTCCTCAATTCTCATTATCAGAATCGCGCAAAATGTTAGATAAATTATCGATCGAGTCGACTTTATTTACTCCTTTGGCATGTCTAAAGTTCTTGGTGAGGAACAACTTTTTATTCTTCGAGTGCGCCTTAGCATCTAGCTCATATACGGTTGTTCCAATTATGACATCTATCAGTTCTTCGTCCTGCTCATAGGTAGAATAGGTGACTTGTTGCTTTTGTATAAACAAATTATGAGTGCACATGAGGCCAAAACTGATCATAGAAAACATCGACAAGCGCAACCAACGAAGGTGCTTTGATCGAAAATAAATTGTAAGCGCAATTATCGCGATAAACAGCAGTGCAACATGAACTTGATTATACCAAATCACTTTAATTACAGATCCATAAAGTCGATCAAAGAATCCTGCAACCTTAATCATGATAATTGCCGGAATATTGAGTATTACGAGGCCTTTTAAAAAGATATCATTGACGAATCCCAATAACAATAGTGGTATTCCTACAGCAATAACTAGTGTTGCACAGGCAATAGCAATGAGACTACTAAAGAGAAAATAAGTCGGGAACTGATGAAAATAGTATAGACTTAGAGGGACAATGAATACCTGTGCAGAAAGGCTTACTGCCGAGAGAGACCATATATAATTAAGAATCTTGTTCTTGACATATATCCTATTGTAGATGAATTGATAATAAAGGATGATTCCAGCTACTGCCGCAAAGGACATCTGAAATCCAAGTTGAAATATTTGATGAGGATCTAGTATCGCTATGAATAGAGCTACTGCCGCCAAAGCATTCAATGAGTTAACATGAAATGGCAAGTTTCGACTCAACAGCAATATCATAAATATTAAAGATGCTCTCATAACAGGTACAGATAGTCCAGTAAGTAATGCGTACAAAGAAAGACCACTCACTAATACAATGGACTCAACAATTGTTATATAACGAAAGGTAGGGAGCCTCCTGAAGAAGAGTCTTAAGAGCATGACGATCATCCCAACATGGAGACCTGACACAGCTAACACATGGATAGCACCACTATTAGCAAATTGCTTCTGAAGATCGGGGTCTAAATCATATCGATATCCCACTAAGAGCGCATTGAGCACACTGGCCTTCTCATCTTCGAATCTTTCATTTATGGCAGTAATGATGCGTTGTCTAACGCCGTATCTGATGGTAGATAGGCCACGATATCTTCTTACTGGTTTATGCGAGATAACCGCTCCTGCCCAAGCTTGGTAATGCACATATTGATGCCGCAGATAGCGACCATAGTTAAACGCATATGGGTCCATCGGCTTTGGAATAGGCCTAATCATAGCCTCAACCACAATTGTATCCAATGGCCTCAGCTCCTTATAACTGCCATCGGCGGCATATGCTTCAATCAGAATAGGAGCATCAAGGGTAGTTCTATCAATGGTTAATAGCTCTCCCCGTATGATATGACTATTCCGAGTCTTAGGAAAATCCCTTAGAACTATGGTAGAATATACAGGCCTACCCAGCTGTGATGAGCTAATTTCTGATAGCTGCCCTCTCGTATGCATCGTAAATAGCCCTGCTAATAAGAATAGGAGGTAAATGAGTGAATTTTGGATAACGAGTCGAACCTTCGGATTTAGGTAGGAGGAACCCACGTAGAAGACAATCCCTATTAAAAATATTCTAACTGTATGGTGGAAATACGGAATACTATCCCCAATTATGACTCCAATTATAAATGGTATCAAAAGCTTTAGAACGGTTATTTCGCGTATGGAGAAATACATTATTTGGTTGGTTTAAAGCTACAGCATGCAGAATGGTTACTTTTTATCGTGATAGCAGTCAGAAAGTAGGGCTTTTGTAGAGTCTTCTACGAGAGAACCTCCATGTATTTATAAATTAATATATTTAAGTTCTTTTCATAACTAAACCAACTTTTCCCTAATGCGTAACATAGGAATCATAATTGTACTTGCGTTATGGCTGTTTGTTGGGTATTCGATGTGTGAATGTTATGACTCGATCTGCGGCGTTGCCGAAGAGACAGTCCAAGCCACACCTCCGCCCCCACCTCCAGTCAAGACCATAGACTGCCCAGATGAGCCCATCTGTTTTGGCAGAAATAGTTGTGAACCTCACTTCGGTAGCGGTTTCGCTGCCATGAGAGATTCACTGATTGGAGCACTACCAGATGGTAGTATGCTTAGAATAATAGGAACATACGGACAGACCGAGAAGAATGAGTCCGACTTTGACAACTTAGGCTTGTGTAGGGCTGATGCCGTTAAAACAGAGTTCGCTAAGCACATAGGTGCTGACAGACTAGGAACTGCGGATCAACGCACCGTAGGTCAAGGGACCTTCAATAATGGCGTTTCTACCGACAGAGTCAGATTTGAAATTGTTGATGATAGCACACCAGCTATACCATCGAGCACGCTGATTTATTTCCCATTCAACTCTACCAACAAATTGGATGATAGCGATGTGGAAGCTTACTTAAGTAGCGTAGCTGATCAGGTTAAGCAATCTGGAGAGCGTGTAAGACTCGTAGGTCATACCGATAATATTGGAGGATCGGCACCAAATCAAGCATTGGGCTTGAGGCGTGCTCAGATTATCAAAGATTATCTAGTTGCACGAGGAGTAAACGGCTCTCAAGTATTGACAAGTTCACGAGGTGAGGATCAGCCCGTTGCTACCAATAGCACTGACGCTGGACGAGCTAAGAACCGTAGAACCGAATTAACAATCATTAACTAAACAAAATTTAAAACGAACAATATGTTATTATTTATATGCAAATTCCCATGGTGGCTATGGTTCTTACTACCGTTCCTGTTGGGATTACTATTAGGCTGGTTAATCTGGGGAAGATTCCAGAAGATGGTAGGCGAGCTTCAGGCTGAGGTCAGAAGGTTAAAATCAAGAATCAGCGAATTAGAAGTGGAATTAGAAAAATGCAGAGCTAAGGGAGCTGAACTCAACAGTGCACTAACACTGTGTGAAGGTAGACTTAAGGAAGCTAAGAAGGCTCCTCCGGTAGTGAAGGCAGCAACACCGCCGCCACCGCCACCTCCTCCAGCACCTAGCAAGCCATTAGGTATTGCAAGTACACCGGCTGCTGCTCCGACTCCGGCACCGACTCCAGCTCCAGCGGCTAAAACAAATATGTACGCTGCACTGAAGCCAGACAACTTACAAGTTGTTGAGGGTATCGGACCAAAGATGAATGAAGTGCTTAAGAAGCATGGTGTCCACACATGGGCGGAATTAGGATCATCAAACTTCGCTCAACTCAGAGGAATTCTTGACAAGGAGAATCCTAAGAGATATCGTATCATCGACCCTACAACTTGGCCATCACAAGCTAAGCTAGCCCATGATGGCGATTGGGAGAAGTTGATCGCAATGCAAAAACAATTAGATACGGGACGTGCTGGCGTAAGCAATCATGAAACTGACTCTAAGGTTGAGAAAATGCTCATCAAGTTAGGTGTACTCAAAAAATGGAAGCAAGACGATCTGAAAGCAGTTGAAGGAATCGGTCCAAAGATCGAAGGTCTTCTAAAAGCTGGCGGTATCGATACTTGGAGAAAGTTATCTAATGCTCAAGTGAGCGTTATTCAGGGAATCTTGAACAATGCAGGTAAGCGCTATAAGCTTGCAGATCCAACCACTTGGCCTAAGCAAGCAGGAATGTGCGCAGATGGCAAATGGGATGAGTTGACTGCTTATCAGGATCAACTCAACGGCGGCAAATAGGAAGTATTAAAAATTGAATAATACTAAGGCTGATCTTCTTATGGAGATCAGCCTTTTTCATTGTTAGAACTTGAAAATGGCTTGCTGATAGACTTCTTCATTGATGAACACCAGCATTCGATATTTCCCTCTTGCCACATCACTGATCCTAAGTTTTGAACTATACCTACCCGCCTGAGCGATTTCAGGCTGCCAGACTTTTACTAGTTTATCCTGAGTATTATATAGCTCAAGAGCTACAACAGATTCATTACTGAGATTGAATTGAACGAATACTTCTTCTGTATCCTTGTCATAACTGCTGATCAGTTGAAAACTGGTATCTATATCTGCAGCAGCATCGATAGAATTAAATATTGGAGGGTGAAATTCGGAGGCCGCTAAGTGTATGCTCGACATAAGTATGGCAAGCATCAAGATTAATTTGCTCATGTTCATATCTGGGGGGATATACCCCGAAAGTATGAAGGCACTATTGCAAAAATTGCACTACTGCGTATGTATATTAAGTATTTATCTCTGAGAGATATACAATGCTCTTGACCTCATCGCATTATGCATCTGACTAATCCTCTTTGACAAGCATCTTAATTTTAAAGTGGATCGCTGCGTACAATAATGTTACGAATGGACTTAGATAATTAAAGATGGCGTAGGCAAAATAATCTAATGTTCCTACACCCAATACTCCAGACTGATACGCTCCACAGGTATTCCATGGTACCAATACAGATGTTACGGTTCCAGAATCCTCAAGCGTACGACTTAAGTTAACAGGATGTAAGCCTTTTTCTTCGTATGCTTTAGAAAACATCTTACCAGGTACCACAATGGCCAAGTATTGATCTGATGCGGTTAGGTTAAGGGCGAGGCAGCTTGCCACCGTAGAGGCAAATAATCCAAATACAGAGGTTGCTAAGCTCAATAGTGCCGCACTAATCCGCTCTAGAGCGCCGATGGCATCCATAACACCTCCAAACACCATCGCACACATAATCAACCAAATCGTACCGAGCATACCACTCATCCCTCCAGAAGTAAATAGATCATTGAGCGTTGCATCATCAGTGACAACCGCACTATCGACCGTCATCGCATTCATCACACCTTGATAGGCCGACTTAAAAGTAAGTGATTCAGAACCGCCTATGGTGGCTACGATATCGGGTTGAAAGATTACTGCAAAAACACCACCTAATAGCGTTCCAGCCATTAGAGCTACAAGAGGCGGGGCTTTTTTTACTATAAGACCTACTACAATGATAGGCACAATGAACAGCAACGGAGTGATATGAAAAGCTTCTTTGATAGATCCCAGCATCTCTGTAGGGTTCGTCTGCCCTGCAGTATCCCGGGTGAGTCCTATAATCGTAAAAATAATAAGTGTTACAATGATGGTAGGTACTGTCGTCAATGCCATATACTTGATATGATCAAACAAATCTGCACCCGCCATTGCAGGAGCAAGATTAGTTGTATCTGAAAGAGGTGACATCTTATCGCCAAAATATGCTCCTGACAGAACTGCTCCTGCGACCATACCCAATGGCAGACCTATCGCCTTCCCAATTCCTATTAGTGCTATTCCAACCGTGGCGGAGGTAGTCCATGAGCTGCCTGTAGCTATTGAGATAATCGCACAGATCACCACAGTCGCTGGCAGAAAAATCGTCGGGTTAAGTATCTGGAGACCATAGTAAATCATTGCGGGTATAATACCACTGATTAACCAAGTTCCCGCAAGCGCACCTACCATTAGCAATATCAATATAGCCCCAGTGGTAGATTTAAAATTATTAGCGACCTCCTCGATCATAGTCTTATATGAAACCCTATTTCTAAAGCCAACCATGGCTGCAATAGAGGCTCCAATGAGGAGGATAAACTGGTTAGAACCACTCAAGGCGTCATCGCCATATACATAGACATTGTATGCCAATAGTGCCACAAGCGCCACTATAGGAATCAATGCTTCAAAGATGTTTAGATTTCTATTACTGATGATTTTGGTATCCTCCATGTCGAGATTGTTTCTACTTCCGTTAATGTAATCATACATGCACGATCAACCAAATCATACATCTCTAAGCTGTCAATTATAAGCACGGATATATATTACGAGCACATCTCATGTTTTACCTTACCTTTGCACCTTTTTTCCAGCAAGGAAAAATCGTCTATCATGAAGAAGATTAGAAATGTAGCCATCATCGCACACGTAGATCATGGCAAGACCACACTTGTAGATAAGATTATACACTTCTGTGAGCAAGGTCAAGAGAAGATACCAGAAGGAGAATTAATCCTGGACAACAATGATCTTGAGCGAGAAAGAGGAATAACCATATTCGCCAAGAATATTAGTGTCAACTACAAGGGTTACAAAATAAACCTCATTGACACCCCTGGTCACGCCGATTTTGGTGGAGAGGTGGAGCGCGTACTTAACATGGCGGACGGTGTATTACTTCTGGTAGATGCATTTGAAGGACCTATGCCTCAGACAAGGTATGTAACGCAGAAAGCACTCGAGCTTGGACTCAAGCCAATTGTTGTTGTCAATAAGGTAGATAAGGAAAACTGCCGGCCAGATGAGGTACAAGAAGCAGTATTCGAGTTGATGTTCAATCTTGACGCAAGTGAAGAGCAGCTTGACTTTGAGACTGTCTTCGGGTCTGCAAAGATGAATTGGATGGGCAGCGATTGGAAAGAGCCCGCAGCAGATATCAGTCACCTCCTGGATATGATCCTAGAACATATCGAGGCGCCTGCAGAGAATCCCGGAGAGCTTCAGATGCAGATTACTACTATAGACTTCTCGTCATATGTAGGTCGTATAGCTATTGGCAGAGTACATCGTGGCACATTCAAACCTAATCAGCCCCTCTCCTTGATCAATAGAGAAGGTAAGGTCAAAAAAGTACGTGCGAAAGAGCTCTTTGTATTTAATGGACTAGGCAAGGCAAAAGCTACTGAAGTACTCAATGGTGATCTCTGTGCTGTAACTGGTATCGAAGGATTCGAGATTGGTGATACGATCTGTCCAGCGGAGTCGCCAGACGCCCTACCAGGTATCCCAATTGACGAACCTACCATGAGCATGGTATTTACAATTAACAATTCTCCATTTTTTGGGAAAGAGGGTGATTTCGTCACATCGAGACATATCAAGGAGCGCTTAGAGAAAGAAACCGAGCGCAACCTCGCTATGCGAATAGAGACGACTGAGTCTCCAGATATATTTAACGTTTATGGACGTGGAATCATGCACCTATCCGTATTGATCGAGACGATGCGTCGAGAAGGCTATGAGCTCCAGATTGGCAAACCTCGTGTAATCATCAAGGAAATCGATGGCGTCAAGAATGAGCCAATCGAGGATCTCACGATTGATCTACCCGAGACTACTGCCGGAAAGGTGATCGAAGCTGTTACTCAGCGCAAGGGAGAGCTAAAAGTAATGGAGCCCAAGGGAGACTTGACTCATCTAGAGTTTAGCATACCATCAAGAGGATTAATTGGATTGACCACAACCTTGATGAACCTGACTGCTGGAGAAGCAATTGTAGCCCATAGATTTGAAAAATTCGAGCCATGGAAGGGTGAGATTCCATCTAGAAACAAGGGAGCTCTAATTGCAATGGAACAGGGCAACACATTTGCCTTTGCATTTGATAAATTGCAAGATCGGGGTAAGTTTTTTATAGCTCCTGGCGGAGAGGTCTATGAAGGACAAGTTGTTGGTGAACACAGCAGAGAGAATGACTTAGTTATCAACCTAACTAAATCCAAGAAGCTCACCAATATGCGTAGCTCAGGAGCTGATGACAAGGTTAAGATTGCTCCTCCTCTCATTATGTCTTTGGAGGAATGCATGGAGTACATCAAAGAAGATGAGTATGTAGAGATAACTCCTAAATCAATCAGACTTAGGAAGATCTATCTGAAAGAACATGAGCGCAAAAGAAATAAATCCTAGAGATTTATTCACGGAACCCTGATCGCATTGATCAGATCGTAATGTTCTAAGATTTACCCTGATGTAATTCAATCATTAGATTAGCAATTAATGCTGTCCATCCTGTCTGATGGGAAGCACCCATGCCTCGGCCTTCATCTCCATGGAAAAATTCATAATGAAGATGAAGATTCTTGCAATGCTCATCATTCTTGAATATATCCGACTTGCTCTCATTGTGATAGACGAACTTACCAGACTGATCTCTGCTGAAAAGCTTTATCAATCTCTTAGTTAGCTCATCAGCTATCTGATTTAAGTTCAACATATTACCAGACCCTTGAGGAAACTCATATTTATAGGCATCCCCATAGTATTTATAGAACTTACGAAGTGATTGTATGATCATATAGTTAATAGGAAACCATATCGGTCCGCGCCAATTAGAGTTGCCACCAAACATGGAAGTGTCACTCTCTCCTGGGGTATACTTGATCGTATGGCTCCCACGATGATTAAAGACAAAAGGATGCTCCTCGTGATACTTAGAAAGTGAGCGTATCCCATAATCTGATAAAAACTCGGCCTTGTCGACCAGTCTCTTCAAGAGGTGCTCCAGTCTAAATCCTCTAAGTAGAGAGACCAATAAAAAGCCGTCATTGTTACGCTCTTCTATTCTCGATATCAGTGAGGCCAGATCGGGGCGGGTCCTGATGATGCGGCGTGCTCGCTCCTGAAACTCAGGAAGTGAGTTAAATAAGTCTTCATGGATCACCTCTACTGCAAACAGCGGTATTACTCCAACCAGTGATCTAACCTTTAACCTTGAGCTATACCCACTCTCCATCTGTACGACATCGTAGTAGAAGTTGTCCTCGTCATCCCAGAGCGAGATATCACGCTCCCCGATATGATGCATCGCCCAAGCAATATTCAGAAAATGTCTGAAAAATTTGGCGGCAGATTCCTCATATGCATGATTAGTACTTGACAACTCTAAGGAGATTCGAAGCATGTTAAGTGCATACATAGCCATCCAACTAGTGGCATCAGCTTGCTGCATTTTCTTAATGCCTGGTGGCATATGATTACGATCAAATACTCCAATATTATCGAGGCCTAAGAATCCTCCTTCAAATAGGGCATTCCCTTCTTCATCTTTCTGATTAACCCACCAGGTAAAATTCATCAGGAGTTTTTGGAAGCATTTTTCTAAAAATGAAATGTCTCCCTTGCCGCCACTTTGCTCTTTATCTTTTTCATATACTTGCCATACCGCCCATGCATGCACTGGTGGATTGACGTCGCTAAAGTTCCATTCATATGCAGGGATCTGACCATTAGGGTGCATATAGTACTCTTTGAGCATAAGCAACAACTGATTCTTGGCATATTGCTGATCGATCAATACGAATGTTGTCGCATGAAAAGCTAAGTCCCATGCGGCATACCATGGGTACTCCCATTTATCGGGCATGGTGATGATATGCCTATGTGTCATATGCTTCCAGTTGATATTGCGCATATTTACTCGATCAGGCGTGGGTTCTCCTGGGCCTCCGAATTGCCAGCGATGTAGATCAAAGTAGTAGAACTGCTTGGTCCACATCAGTGCACCAAAGGTGTTTTGCATCAATTTTCTCTCATCCGGATCAAGACCCTCAGGTGCAACGGCCTCGTAAAACTCATTACACTCTTGTCTCCTCTTCATCACCTTCTCATCAAAGCCTGCAAATGGCTCATCCAAAGTTTCCTTAGACAATCTAACTTGGTAGCTCTTCTCACCATTAGCAGGTATCATATCATGATACCAGACACCCGATTTAGAACCTATGTTCTCAGGATTAATCGTATCAGATCCATGGATAATGTGCTCATTAATACCATCCTTGACATATGGGGTTTCACTTTTGAAATTGTAGATACGCTCGTTGTTGGATTCGTTCTCGCAAAATAGGATCTTACCTCCATCACCATAATACATATACCAGGTGCCATTTCTTCTAGAATGCGATTCTACACAACCTTCATGGCGCACTTTGATGGTTGGTCTGTCATACTTAAGATTATGCTTCCAAAAATTTCTAAACCACAGATGCGGGATGACATGGATGGGCGCCTCCTCATGAAATCGATTGCAGACCGTAATGCGACAAAGGATATCAAAAGGACCCTCCTTGGCATACTCGATATATATGTCAAAGTATTGCTGATTATCAAAAACTCCAGTATCAGCTATCTCGTACTCAAGTTTATCTCGACCTATCTGATTGGATCTTACTAAATCATCGTAAGGAAAGGCACTTTGCCCATATTTGTACAGGTACTGGCAGTACGAATGTGTAGGTGTCGACTCAAGATGGAAGTATAACTCCTTGACGTCCTCACCGTGATTACCTTGACTGTTAGTCAATCCAAAAAGCCGCTCTTTTAGTATGGGATCTTTCCCATTCCAAAACGCTGGTGCTAAGCACATAATCTGCCTAACATCACAAAATCCTGCTATCCCTTCTTCTCCCCACCTAAAGGCATTACTCCTTGCTAGGTCATGTGTGATAAAATCCCACGACTCTCCATGTTTACTGTAGTCTTCTCGGACAGTCCCCCACTGCCTCTCGGCGACATAAGGTCCCCATTTCTTCCATTCTGTTGTCAAGGCACGCTTGCCTTCGATAGTATCAGTTGGGTTCAATTTCATTAGATGACTTTAGACGTAGCACGAATATCGTATTACCCATCAAATTTTATAGAACGCTCTTACTTATCTTTAACCGAACAATTTAAGCATGAACGTAGAAGATCTTCGCTTCCACTGTATTCAGAAAAAAGGAGTAACAGAAGAATTTCCTTTTGATGAAGTGACTTTGGTATTTAAGGTCATGGGCAAAATGTTTGCCTTGATAGGTCTCGAATGGACTGACGCTGCAATCAATCTCAAGTGTGACCCAGAGAGAGCCCTGGACTTACGAGATGAATATGACGACATCATACCTGGCTATCATATGAGCAAAAAGCACTGGAATACCGTATATACAGAAAGAGGCCTAGAAGATGACTTAATCAGAGAGCTAATAGATCACTCCTATGAACTTGTCGTATCTAAGCTCACTAAAACACTTAAAAAAGAACTGGAACTACTATAGAACAGATTACGCCGAAAAGCTTGTACCACAGCCACAAGTCTCCTGGGCATTGGGGTTACTGAAAGTAAATCCTCTATTATTAAGACCTTCATGCCAATCTATCTCCATACCGATTAGATAGATTCCATGAGATTTTTCCATTAACACTTTCATGCCAGCGATTTCGTAGACGTCATCCTTGTCCTTTTGAGTATCAAAACCAAGGACATAGCTAAATCCTGAGCACCCGCCTCCTTTAACGCCGACTCTTAAGCCGTGAGTATCATCAAGGTTTTGCTCTGTTCTTATCCGAGTGAGTTGCTTGATAGCACTTGCAGTTAAGCTTATCGGTGTTGTTGTAATCGTATCACTCATCTTTCTTTCAATTTAGCTCTGACATAACAAATATCAAACAAAGTTAGTTCATTGATCGGCTTTATGAATACCCGTAATCGCTATTTTTACATCATAGTAATTGTGATATGCAGATTGTAGAGATCCTTATTGAAGTAGTTAAGTATGGGCTTCCATCATTAGTTATCTATTTTTTGATGAGGCAATATACCTCGCAACAGACCTTTCTGATGGCTCAACAGAATCGTAAAGATGCTGATAAAGATGTCAAGGCACTAAGATTTCAAGCCTATGAGCGCTTAATCATGTTCGTAGAGCGTACCAAGCTCTCTGACCTCATCATACGATTAAACACCTCAGAACTGGACGCCAATGCCCTCAAGACGATCTTGCTGGTTTCAGTACAGAAGGAATATGAGCACAATATCACCCAACAGCTATATGTGTCGGGTCAGCTGTGGAAAATGATAGAGCTGTATAAAGATCAAACCATCAATGCCATCACACAATCTTATATCAATATGGAACGGGAAGGTAAGGATGCCTATGTCAATGATCTCTATGGTCACAATCAACAACTGTCTATCGGCATCAGTAATAAGGTTAAGGCAGCGATAAGAAAGGAGATTGAGTTGTACTTTGATATCTGATCGGCCTAATCATATCAGCGATTAATGATCAGAAAGACTATAATCTGTGAATAATAGTATTAGTGATCGAACGAAGTTCTATACATCGCTATATGACTCGGACGAGTTCATCTCAGAACTTGGCAAGATGACTTTAGAAATGGGTCGACTTGAGGCAGAATTGAAAGCATTCCTGCGGAAAGCAGGAATAAGAACCAACTTGGATCGTGATACTCTGGGTCTGTTAATCGCCAAACTCGCTAATTGCGAATTAATAAACTCCCAAGATATCTGCCGATTTAATGATCTTCGAAAACAGCGGAATTTTCTAACTCATAACCTATACGCCATGCTGAGTAATCAAGTTGATGAGCGCAGTACTTCAGCTGTAAAGAGATTACAGGATGATGTTGAGTCTTATGTAGCTCACGTACTCACATTGCGAAGAAGCACAAGAGAATTAATGGACATGCTTTATCAAAAGGAACAGAAATTAGCGCTCTAACTACCCTTTTAAATATCCCAACAAATCACCTACTACAAAACTGCTTCCCCCGACATATACCAAATCATCATCAGCAGCTTGAGATAGCGCTAACTCATATCCTTTATGGACAGCTCCTACTTTTTCATAGCTCAATCCGTACTGATCAAATAATTCTGCCAAAGAGTCGAGGTCAATTGCTCTAAAGATCTCTGGACGTACGAGATAATAGCTTGCATCTTTTGGTAACAGACTTAAGATTCCAGATAAGTCCTTCTCCTTGACAAACCCAAGAACCATTTTCAATTCACGGTATTCTACAGACTGCAGCTTAGTGACCACCTGAGATATCGCATCTACATTATGCGCACTGTCAGCAATTATGGTTGGACTCTGCTGTAGTACTTGCCATCGCCCTATATATCCAGTCAACTGTGCGAATTGATTCAGTCCTGTTGTGATTGATTCCTCGGTCAACTCAATGATGTTGTTGCTCATCAGGTATCTGAGTGAGTATTCGGCAGTACGTAGATTGGTTAGTCTAAAAGGACCCATGATTGATTCAGGATCATTAGAAGTATACTGAGACTGAATCGATGCAAAGTGAATAGCAGAGTTACATCGCTTAGCCTTATCAATAAAGAC
>CAZDHV010000024.1:0-3451 GCA_964505335.1 uncultured Saprospiraceae bacterium
TGTGATCCAAGTCACATCTGTGGAAACAGACATATGCTCGCTGCAGTATCTCAGAAAGCCGTAGATCTCAATTATGACGGGCTCATGATCGAGTCACATAGAGATCCGGACAATGCATGGTCTGATGCTAAGCAACAGATCACTCCACAGACCTTACACGATATGATCACTGGGCTCGTAGCAAGATATGATCATGAGGATGATGATATTACTCAGAAGAGTCTTGACTTCCTCCGTCAGGATATCAATGAGATCGATACCGACCTTATTAACTTACTTGGAAAGAGGATGGAAATCGCACGCCAAATAGGAGTCTATAAGAAGGAAAATAATATTACCATCCTCCAGAAGAAAAGATGGGAAGAAATTGTGGCTAAATCACAAGAGCAAGGAAAATCTAATGGCTTAAGTGCCAACTTCATCGATAAGCTCTTGAGATCTATTCACGACGAAAGTATTGATCAGCAGGAGAAAATCATGAGTGGGAAATAGTCTGCTCACTATGTGTGACTTAATACAATACAAGGCTTCGAGTGGATCACTCGAGGCCTTTTTTCATTAATACTAATTGAAATTATAATTGCCGCATATAATGATTGAAAATAGAATTGATCCAGCGTTAAAAATACCTGCCTCGACGGCAGGCGGGCTCGCAATAGCTCTGCTATTACTGCGTTTTTTGCCTCGCCTAAATTCCATTTCTTTAATCAATCCAATACGACATTATAAACTGCAATTAGTAAAAGACCAGCTAATCGAGAAGATTAAGCGCTATAATCTCAATATGTAGTGATAGATTAGCAGAAACAAAACCAATACAAAATGTACAATGCGCTCCGACATGCTCACTCAGGACTCAGATGGGTCGTACTCGCCTTACTTATTGCTGCGATAGTCGTGGCCTATCAGAAGATGTCTAAGAAAGATACAAGTGTATCTAAGCAGCCATTCTTGTTTAACCTAATCGGGGTCCACGTGCAGCTGATACTCGGATTAATCTTATATGGCATCAGTCCCAAAGTGTCTTTTTCAGAGGGCTTTATGAAGGTGGCGGAGCTCAGATTTTTTGCCGTGGAGCATCTCAGCATGATGATACTAGCAACGATTATCATCACCATAGGTTACTCTAAAGGAAAGCGCCAAGAAGCACCAAAGCGCTACAAGACCTTGTTTATCTGCAACTTAATTGGATTGTTTATCATTTTAGCAGCTATTCCTTGGCCTTTCCGAGGCTTGGGTGCTGGATGGTTCTGATACCCTATATGGTGGAGCGTTGCACCATGAGTTAGTGGAATAATCCTTAAGACATATTGAATATTTTCATCATATTTGGCTGAATATGACTAATTGGCCATGAAAATATTCTTCTGTCTATATTTTGCACTTTGTCTATCAACTTCACTATTCAGTCAAGATTGTGTTCAGTTGACATACTCAAGCGAATCAGGGCAAACTGGTGATACTGTATCAGTCGATTTAACCGTGCAAGGTGCCGATAGTATTATCTTATTCCTATTTGCTACTTGTTTTGACACAGTGGCATTAGAGTATATAGACACAGAAATAGTACAATCATTAGAAGGTCTTTCGCAACAGAGCATATTTGTAAGAGATGGAGTTGCGAGAAACTTCTATAGTCATCCAGATTTAGAGCCAGTTAATATTGTTGATTCTATTCCTTTCTTAAGTTATCGATTTAGAATTAAGGATAACGGCAGAAGAAGAACGACTATTCGCGAGTGCTCAGAGCAGCTCAGCGCCCCTGGTGAGTTTATTTCTGCTAACCGAGCTCTCGAACCTATAAGCAATCCAATCTGTTCAACATCTGGTTTTATCCTAATCAACGATGACTGTCAAATAGTAGCTCCGTCTCTGCGCAAACCATAACTATTCCCCTAAGGATACTGTCTTACTCATTACAGCACATTCTCCATGCCGACCTTATCTCCTACTATTTTAGGCAGATCGGCAATAGCTACTCGCTCCTGAACTAAAGTGTCTCGATCTCTGATCGTCACCGTATTATTCTCCAACGTATCGAAATCTACTGTCACACAATATGGCGTGCCGACAGCATCCTGACGTCTATAGCGTCTGCCGATGGTGTCCTTCTCATCGTACTGTACATTCATTGTTTTCTTAAGCGTGGCTGTGATATCTGAAGCAGCTTTAGTCAACTCTTCTTTGTTCTTTAAGAGTGGTAGCACGGCGCATTTTATAGGTGCCACCGCAGGGTTCAGCTTCATAACGGTTCGTGTAGATTCCTTGCCCTTAGCATCGGGCACGGTTTCTTCTTGCAGCGCCAGACTTACTTGTGCTAAAAACATACGATCACAGCCAATAGAGGTCTCTACCACATATGGAACATAGTTCTTGTTCTCCTCTACATCAAAGTATTGAAGCTTCTTACCTGACAGTTCCTGATGGCTGCTCAAGTCAAAGTCCGTCCGAGAGTGGATACCTTCCAGTTCTCTAAAACCAAATGGAAACTCAAACTCTATATCAACCGCCGCATTAGCATAGTGAGCGAGGTTATCATGATCGTGATAACGCAGTTTAGATTCCGGTACACCGAGATTCTTGTGCCATTGCAATCTTGTTGCCTTCCAATGCTTATACCATTCCATCTCGGAGCCTGGCTTCACAAAGAATTGCATCTCCATCTGCTCAAACTCTCTCATTCTAAAGATGAACTGGCGAGCCACGATCTCATTTCTGAATGCTTTACCGATCTGGGCTATTCCAAACGGTATCTTCTGACGTGTCGTCTTCTGTACATTAAGAAAATTGACAAATATCCCTTGTGCTGTCTCTGGTCTCAGATATAACTTGCCTTCTTCGCCAGCGATATTACCCAACTGCGTGTTAAACATCAAGTTGAACTGTCTCACGTCTGTCCAGTTGCGGCTCCCACTCTCTGGGCAGGCAATCTCAAGATCTTCGATGAGTTGCTTCAGGCCTGCCATGTCCTCATTCTTCATATGAGTGCCAAGGAGTCCCATGACTCTGTCAATCTCAGCTTGTCGATCTATGATGCGTTGATTAGTTGATCTAAACTGCGCCTCATCAAAATCATCGCCAAAGCGTTTCTGAGCTTTGACCACATCTTTCTTGATCTTGTTCTCGATCTTTTCGCAGTATCCCTCGACGAGCTGATCCGCACGATATCTTTTCTTGCTATCCTTATTATCAACCAGTGGGTCATTAAATGCATCAACATGTCCAGAGGCCTTCCAAGTCTTAGGATGCATGAATATTGCAGCATCGATGCCAACAATATTCTCATGCATCTGCACCATGCTCTTCCACCAGTACTGCTTGATATTATTCTTCAGCTCTACTCCATACGGGCCATAGTCATATACTGCAGCGAGTCCATCATAGATCTCACTTGACTGATAGATGTATCCGTATTCCTTGCAATGTGATATTATACTCTTGAAGTCCATTT
>CAZDHV010000024.1:3551-19189 GCA_964505335.1 uncultured Saprospiraceae bacterium
AAATCACGCCTGACTCAACTCCTCAGCCCTCTTCAAAGCCGCTTTCACACCATCCTTAAAACTGTTCTTGATTGTCTTTTTGTTAAATCCGTTGATTGCTGCCTCTGTGGTTCCACCTTTGCTAGATACCTTTTTGATCCACTCTTCGCACGAAAAATCATATTTGTTGAATAGATCGACGGCCCCTTTAAAGGTTTGATACGTCAGTAGTTCAGCTTCTGATTGGGTGAATCCCATGTCCTTGCCTGCCTCGATGAGAGATTGCATAAAATAGAAGACATATGCCGGCCCCGATCCAGACACGGCGGTAGCAGCATTCAGCATTTCCTCACGCTCCACATAGATCGTCTTGCCAGATGCGCTAAGTAAGTTTTGTACAGTAACGAGCTCTATACGAGTGACTTGTTCCGAAGAAGTATAGACTGTCATACCCGCACCTATCTGTGCTGGCAAGTTAGGCATGGCACGAATCACCTTATGGGCATCTAGCCCGTCGGCTATTGTATCCGTTGTGACTCCTGCCATAATTGACAATATCAATTGCTGCGGATCTATATAGTCTTTTATAGATGCGAATAGTCGATTGATATCTTGAGGTTTAACTGCCAATACGATAAGATCCATCTTCTTGATGTAAGATCCCGGGTTACCATATACCTGCCCAATCTCGAGCGATCTGAGATCTTCAGCTTTCTCTGGCGACTTCTCCAGAATGTACATGTTACCCAACTCCACTATGTGAGACTTAAGGAAGCCTCGTGCATACGTTAAGCCCATGTTTCCCCCTCCTATGATTAGTATTTTCATGGGGCCAAAAGTAGTGGTACTCTTTGATATTCTCTCTTTGATATATGACTCATTTCGAAAGCGATATAATCAATTCAACTCAATACGATCATGGGTCTTATCTATATAGACTTTTATACCTAATAAAATAGTACAAATCATCCGCACATCAAGGCTAACTCAAAACTCACTCTTTAAATGGAATACGATATCAGGATGGTTATCCTGGACTGTCTTAAGACCCCATTGTGACTCAGCCATATAGACGAGCTTGCCATCTTTGTCCTTTGCTATATCTTTCTTCCTGCGGCTCATGAACTCCTTGAGCGCCACTGGGTCTTCACAGCTCACCCAGCACGCCTTGTGCAATCTTATTGGCTCGTAGGTACAGGATGCACCATATTCGTGCTCGAGTCTATACTGTATCACGTCAAACTGGAGGGCTCCCACCGTACCAATAATCTTGCGCTGAGAAAATTCCATGGTGAACAATTGCGCTACACCTTCATCCATCAGTTGTAGCAGGCCTTTATTAAGTTGCTTCGTCTTAAGAGGATTAGCATTGTTGACATATCTGAATTGCTCAGGTGAAAAGCTCGGTATTCCTTTATACTGGAGTTGCTCACCTTCTGTCAAGGTATCTCCAATCTTAAAATTTCCGCTATCGTATAATCCTACGATGTCCCCTGGATAGGCTTGATCTACAATCTCTTTGCGTGCCGCCATGAAAGAAGTTGGATTGGAGAACTTCAACTTGCGATCTAGACGCTGATGTTTATAATTGGTATTGCGCTCAAAAGTCCCTGAGCATACCCTTAAGAACGCAATCCGATCTCTATGCTTGGGATCAATATTAGCATGAATCTTGAACACAAAACCGGTGAAATCCTCTTCATCAGGCTTTACTAATCGCTCCTCAGTATGTCTCGGTAACGGTGATGGTGCGATCTCTACGAAACAATCCAATAGCTCCTTGACACCAAAATTATTTATGGCACTACCAAAGAAAACAGGAGAGATATCACCAGATAAATAGTCTTCAACATCAAGAGATGGATATACTTCTCGGATCGTTTGTATTTCTTCTCTGAGTTCTTCCGCTTGACGCTCCCCGATGATTTCATCAAGCTGACCATCAGATAAGTCCGTAAAAGTGATGGTTTCGTCTTCCGTCTGCTTACCATGAGCTCCAAAGAGACAAAGCTTCTGCTCATATAGATTATAGACTCCCTGGAAACGCTGCCCCATGCCTATCGGCCAGCTTTGTGGGACCACATTGATTTTCAATTTTTGCTCAACCTCATCCAACAGATCAAAGGCATCCTTACCCTCTCGATCTAACTTATTGATGAATACGATGATAGGTGTCTTGCGCATCTTGCACACCTTGACAAGGTTTTCGGTTTGTTCCTCCACCCCTTTGGCTACATCGATAACTACAATTACACTATCGACGGCGGTAAGAGTCCTATAGGTATCTTCTGCAAAATCTTTGTGTCCAGGAGTGTCCAGGATATTTACCTTCTTCCCGCGATAGTCAAATGCCATCACAGAAGTAGCCACTGAGATTCCCCGTTGTCGCTCTATATCCATGAAATCAGAGGTGGCTCCTTTCTTAATTTTATTGGATTTTACGGCTCCTGCAACTTGTATGGCTCCACCAAATAGGAGCAACTTTTCTGTCAGCGTGGTCTTACCCGCATCAGGGTGTGACACAATACCAAAAGTTCTCCTAATCTCTATCTCTTCTTTTAGACCCATTTGACAAATTTGCACGTCATAAAAACCGAAGCGCAAAAGTATAGCTTTTATATAGAAGCTTTTTGCTTGGGTCAGGTGCGAAAAACCACACTTCGATTATTTTTATAGCTCAAACACGAAAAACAAATGGTAGAAATAGGAGGAATCGTCATACTAGGCATATTGGCCCAATGGGTTGCTTGGAAACTTAAGGTGCCAGCCATTCTACCACTTATTATTACAGGCCTGCTTGTCGGGCCGCTTTCTACCCTTTGGTCTCATGGAGGAGAAAAGTTGATTAATCCAATTTGGGATGGTCATCATGGCCTATTTCCTGGAGAGAGTCTCTTTCACTTCGTAGAGTTATCGATAGGAATAATCCTCTTTGAAGGCGGTTTGACCCTGAAGCGAAATGAGATCAGGGGAGTGGGAGATACTATAGTCAAGCTCATTAGCATCGGTGCCTTAGTGACATTTGCAGCTTCAACTTTATTAGCACATTATGTGGTAGGCCTTAATTGGTCGATTGCATTCTTGTTCGCTGCACTAATTATTGTAACGGGACCTACCGTTATTGCTCCTATCCTAAGAAATGTCCCGTTAAATAAGAATGTAGCAACTGTACTTAAATGGGAAGGGATTCTGATTGATCCTATTGGTGCACTGGCAGCAGTACTTGTCTATGAGTTTATCAGCGCTGCAGGGCACCATGAAGGTAGCTTTACCGCTGAAGCGCTTACCCAATTTATTCAGATATGTCTGATTGGATTGTCTTTGGGTACGATATCGGCACTGGGGCTAAGAGAGATGTTGAAGCGAGATTGGATACCGCACTATCTATTGACTATATTTTCGCTAGCATTTGTGTTATTCTTATTTATTGCCTCGAGTTTGATTGTTCCTGATAGTGGTCTCTTGACTGTCGTGGTTGCGGGTATGGTGTTAGGTAATATTGAAGTCAAGCATTACAATGAGATTTATTACTTCAAGGAATCATTGGCAATACTTCTCATATCGGTGCTCTTCATCTTGCTAAGCGCTAACATTAATATAAGCGAACTACAATTACTCCAAGATTGGAAACCGCTAACTCTATTTGCACTAATTATATTCTTAGTGCGGCCATTGTCAGTTTTCATAAGTACGATGCAATCTAACTTAACGACGAAAGAAAAGCTCTTTATTAGTTGGATGGGGCCGAGAGGAATTGTGGCTGCAGGTATTGCATCATTATTTGGATTAAAACTTGCCGGTGCAGGGTTTCATCAAGCAGAGTGGATCACTCCATTGGTATTCATGGTTGTATTAGGGACTGTATTGTTAAATGCCACCACGGCCAAATTAGTCGCCAATATGCTTGGTGTAACACTTGAGACTAGCAATGGCATGCTGATCATCGGATGTACGAAGCCATCAAGGTTAATTGCAGAATATCTACAGAGCTGTGGCATTAATGTTGTCCTTGTTGATAGTAACAAAAACAATACTAATCGAGCTGAGGCAATGGGACTAAAAGCCGTAAATGCCAATATCTATACGGACACCCTTGCTGACAATCTAGATCTTCAGGATGTTGGTGTACTTATGGCTATGACAGGAAGTCATGAGGTGAATCAGCACGCCGTTGAAAACCTAAGAAAGAGTTTTGGGGAACATGGAGCTTATAGGTTGATATCAGCGGATGAGTTGAAAAATCCAGAGTCTATAGATGAGTTGGGACTCTTCTCTCAACATGATGATTATATCAACTATAGAGAAGTAGCACGTGACTATGCCGAAGTCCATGAGTATGTGATAAAAGAAGACGAATCACCTGAGCAAGTGATTAGCACAATCAATGGGAGTCGCAAGAGTATTCCTTTGTTTATCCGGAAAGGGACTGATGATGTTAGGCCAATTCTTGCGAATCAGACAGAAGCTGATATTGCCCAAGGTGACATTATTGTATATATGGGTAAAGCTATCTTGAGTCCAGAGGAGGCAGCAGCATAATTATATTAGCTACTGAAGACCCAATGTAATCAGACATAACACAAATGCCATAACTGCTATGAATGCTAGTTTGCCTACTGGAATTAAAAATTTCTTGAGCATAGTAAGATGTTTTTCGGTTTGAGTAATAGTGTGATTGATCAGTTGGACTTGAGTTGAGCCTATTAGTAATAAGCGTTATTTCTTTGATTTAAACTCTTTAGTAAATTCATTGAGGGTATCAGAAAGGTTGGTGATTTCCTCCTCCACTTTTTTCGCAATACTTGACACATTGATAGGCTCACCTGTCATGGCGAGCTTATCAGCAGACGTTCGTGCCTCAGGAAGTACTACCCATAGTATAGGATAGACTAGTACTGAAACCCCTCCGAAGAAAAATCCAAAAACAAATACTATTCTTATCCACAAGGGATCCTCAATGCCGAAGTAGGCAGCTAGGCCTGATGCGACTCCAGCGATTACTTTATTCTCACCATCTCTAAATAATCGTCGATGCTCGTTCTGAGAAGCATTGGTTTTAGAACTCTTTTTTGCACTCTCATGCATTGTTCCATCATCTACAGCACCAAACTCTTCTGGAGTACCCATCACCTTGATCACACGTTCGATCTCACGTAGTCCTACTATAGGCTGCCCTCTTAGCTCCTGATTGAAAAGCTCCGCAATACGGGCCTCTATATCAGTTATAATATCATCACATCCTTCCGACTTTGCAAAATGATTTTTGATCGTCTTGAGGTATTTATCAAGTTTATGATATGCATCATCGTCGATGGTAAATGGATACCCTCCTAAATTGATATTGAATATTTTATTCATTATTAGTAGTTATATGGTTAAGTAATCTCTGCTATGCAGATCACTCACTCTTTATTAGTTGATTTACTGGTTTTTGCTCTGGCTTTTTTGGTTGCTTTAGTGACAGCACTATTGAGCTCCTTCCATGTCACCCGTAGTCCTTCCAAAAATGACGTACCCTCCTCTGTGAGGCTGTAGTACTTCCTCGGGGGACCGCTAGTGGACTCTTTCCATTCATAGTTAAGGAGTTCCGCATTTTTCAATCTCGAAAGCAGAGGGTACAATGTTCCTTCCACTACGATGAGCTTAGCTTCCTTAAGCTTATGAATAATGTCAGATGGGTATGCTTCTTCCTGCTGTATGATAGATAGCACACACAACTCAAGGATTCCCTTTCGCATCTGTGCTTTTGTATTCTCTATTGTCATATCCAATCTTTAATGATTACGATATCAAATATAAATCAATACATAGTACTATGCAATACAAGGTAGCTTAACTACGCAAAGTACTATATGAATACTTGTATTTTATCGATGAACGAGACAATTGGATTGTCAATAGGTACATTTGCTTATTCTATTAAGCTTTTTTTACTATTTATGCTGATTCTATTAATCTTTTTTATCCTAATTGTATATTTTGCTTAATTCATTAAGCTATATGTTCGTATATTCGCTTAATGGATGAATCATTTTTTGTTAATGTTAACCAAGATCATCTCAGAACACTCAATCAATATGAATCTTCCTTCAGGAGAAATGCCCTAGATCATATAGACTGGGCAGATCGATTGATTTTCATTACAGGCGCACGTGGAGTAGGTAAGACAACACTGATCCTACAACACATCACTGAGACATTTGGGCCCGATCCCAAGGCACTATATGTCAGTATGGACGCTATCTCGGTGATTGGCCTAAGCATACTCGATATCGCCAGATATCATAGTGATCGAGGAGGAACTCATCTATATATCGATGAGATACATAAGTATGACAGGTGGAGTCTCGAACTTAAAAACATATATGACCAATATAGAAATCTGCATGTAGTCGCCTCAGGCTCCAGTATACTCGAGATACAGAGAGGGCAAGCCGACTTAAGCAGGAGAAGCGTAGAATACTTGATAGAGGGACTTAGTTTCAGAGAGTACATCAATATAGAGTCAGAGCTGGACATTCCACAGGTCAGCCTCACTGACATCATAGACCGACATCAGCAGGTCGCCTCGGACCTACTCAGTCAAGTGAAGCCCATGATGTACTATCAGGACTACTTACAACATGGATACTATCCGTACTACCTCGAGAGTAAAAACTCTTATCACAGGAAGCTTAACAATACGCTCAATCTAACCATAGAAATAGATCTGCCACAGATGCTCGGAGTTGAGATCACCAACATCACTAAGATCAAGAAGCTCATTTATATGCTGACGACTCAAGTGCCATTTACGGTCAATGTAACTAAGATGAGTCAGGCACTCGAACTCAATAGGAATACGCTGACTAACTACCTCCACTTCTTAGAAAAAGCATCATTATTCAACCTATTGTGGAAGCGTGGTAAGTCATACACGCTGTTAACTAAACCTGATAAAATCTATCTCCACAATACGAACCTGTATCATCTCACACCCGTCCATGCTAATATTGGCACCATAAGAGAGTGCTTTTTTGCATCACAGTTAGGCTCGCAACACGATCTCAGACTACCCCCTCAGGGAGACTTTATCATCGATGATCAATACACAATTGAAATCGGTGGCCAAGGCAAGAAAGAAAATCAACTCAGAGGTGTCGACAATGGCTATATCGTCCATGATGACATTACCATAGGTAGCGGCAATCATATACCCTTGTGGTTATTTGGATTGGTTCGGTAGTCAAGATTCTTTACCTAGTCAAAGGAATGGAGGTAACGAATGGGTGCTTATATCATCATGCTAAAGTATTTAATGCCTCAGATCAAGCAATTCCAACATCTCTTTAGTCTGATCAAAATGGGTTGGATTGTCATGCATCACTATAATATCTCCAGTGCGAAAAGATCTATTAATCTTCTTCATCCGTGATTCTACATGTATTCCCTCAACAAAGTCTCCTGGCATAACACTCCACATCATAATCTGATGATCTTTCTTAATCGCACTATATTGGCGATAGCCCATCTTTCCATAAGGAGGCCTGAATAAATTAGACCCGCTAATTGCAGCACCTTTAGATACATTATCATGAAACTCTGACACTGAGAGTCGCCATCCATTGAGATGACGATATCCATGATTACCTATCCGATGACCACGCTGAATTATGGCCTCTAACAGTTCCGGATGTCGCTCTGCTTGTTCTCCAACTACAAAAAAAATAGCCTTCAGCTCCTGATTATCCAAATAGTCCAAAAGCCACGGAGTGGTCTCAGGATATGGCCCATCATCAAATGTAAGCGTAACTCCCCTACCCTGATTTACCCAGATCAACTGTGAGAAGGCCGACTGTATAATTTGGGGTACACGAGTGAAGAATAGATTCATATTATCAAGTCTTACAAACTTAACAGGAGATTGTATCACAATGGTAATACTTTTGTCCCTCAGAGATATAAGAATAGATATGAGTCAAGATGTAAGAGTAAGATTTGCCCCGTCACCGACTGGTCCTCTACATATAGGAGGGGTAAGAACCGCATTATATAACTACTGCTTCGCCAAAAAGCAAGGAGGCAAATTTCTCCTACGTATAGAAGATACTGATCAAAAGCGATATGTAGACAAGGCTGAGGAATACATTCTTGACGCTCTGGATTGGTTAGGTTTGAACCCAGACGAGAGTGTTCGAAATCCTGGGGACTACGGTCCCTATCGTCAGTCTGATCGCCGTGACCTGTATGTGGAGCATGTACAAAAATTGATAGCTGCAGGACATGCCTATTATGCCTTTGACAGTCCAGAAGATCTTGAGCAGATGCGGAAAGACTTTCAGGCAAAAGGTGTCCATAGCCCTAAGTATGATTCAACCGTGCGGCACACGATGAAAAATAGCTTGACCTTATCTGAGGATGAAGTGGCTAGCTTAGTTGAAAAAGGAGACAATGTTACTGTCAGGATGATGGTGCCTGTGGATGAAACCATCCAGTTTCATGACATCATCAGGGGTGCAGTACAATTCAGTTCTAATGAACTCGATGATAAGGTCATCCTCAAAGCGGATGGATTACCGACCTATCACCTCGCTAACATCGTCGACGACTATCATATGAAAATTAGTCATGTCATCCGTGGCGAGGAATGGCTCTCGAGCACTGCGCACCACGTACTGCTCTATAGATTCTTCGGTTGGGAAGAATCCATGCCTCAGTTTGCACACCTTCCTCTGATTCTTAAGCCTAGTGGCAAAGGCAAACTTAGCAAGAGGGACGGGGCGAAATTTGGTTTTCCAGTATTCCCTTTAAACTGGTTTGAAACTAAGGAAGATCAACTCTACGAGGGTTTTAAAGAAGCCGGATTCTTACCTGAATCTGTTATTAATTTCTTAGCCCTACTCGGTTGGAATCCGGGTAACGATGAGGAGTTATTCTCTATAGAGCAGCTCAATGGCATATTTAGCCTTGACAAAATAAATAAAGCAGGTGCTCAATTTAATTATGATAAAGCGATTTGGTTTAACCAGCATTATATCAAGGATACCTCGGCAAGTGAGATCCTTGCATTAATAGGCGGAGACTTCCCTGATAGTGTTGACGAGTCTACTAAATTGAAGGTAATTGAGATGCTCCAACCCCGTGTTGAGTTTCTTTCAGACTTCAAGAAACAGTCTGCTTATTTCTGGGAAGCACCAGATGAATATGATGCTAAACCGCTCAGAAAGAAGTACAAACCAGAGAATAGCGGGGCATTTGATTCGATCATTGGACTGATTAAAACGTCAGAATCGACAAGCGAAAGTCTCGCTCAAACCGTTAAAGGGTATATAACTGATAATGAACTGAAGTTCGGAGCAATCTTACCAGTACTCAGGATATGGATGACTGGATCAATGGCGGGACCAGACTTATTTGAGATGATGGCACTACTGGGCATTGAAGAAAGTGCTGCAAGATTGGAGCGAGGGCATAGTTATTGCAGGAATTTAATTGAATAGGTTATTCATTAATCTACTCTACCTATATGAGCAAACTAATACAGAAAATAGAGCCTCCTATTTGTCTATTAAGTCTGCTATTAGTTTGTCTAATGTTTCCATATACCTCCTACGCTGGAGTCCAATCTGACACGATATCGCCGGTTATTACCCAGGCGAGTATAGACGAAATCGTGAGTTGTGATGCAGGTATCGAAGAGACCCTTCAGAATTGGTTCGATCGCTCAGGAGGACTACTTGCAGAGGACGAGACCAGTTCTATAACCCTGCAGAGCACCATCAGCGCTGCTGAAGCACTCATACTTCTTGATGACAACCAAGAGATATCATGTGGACAGACTGGCGCCGTTTCGGTCGGTTTTTTTGCTCAAGATAGCTGCCTCAATAGTAGCGATACGAGCTTTGCGCTTTTCGAGGTGATCGATACGACGGGTCCTATATTCACTCAACTGCCAAACGATGTTACTTTTCAATGTGATGCAAGCAGGACAGATAGCCTAAACCTATGGATACAATCCTTCGGTGGAGCAGCAATAGAAGACAACTGTGACGTCAGGCTCTCATTCGATTCATACAGATTCTCGATCAATGGTGCAGAAGAGCAGCAGGGAGATTTTGAAACTGTAGTTGAAGTCAATCCCGATGTCTGCATGTTTAATGTTGATGTGACATTTGTGGCAATAGATGACTGCGGCAATATAAGTGAAGCCAGCGCTATGTTCATCTTAATAGATACTGTGGCGCCAGTATTTTTGGAAACCTTAGACGATACTGTCCGAGTAAATTGCGATAATGTTCCATCAGCCAGAAGTGTTAATGTAAGTGATGATTGTATAGGAACTCTTGCTCCAGTTATTACCGACGTATCGACTCAAGATCCCGATCCAAATACTTGTGAACACTTCAATTTCAGTGTAAACAGAACCTTTACGGCAACCGATTTATGCGGCAATGTTGTCACAATGGAGCAGATCATACTTGTGTCCGATACACTTGAACCAAGATTTATTGCACCCTCGGACATTGTGCTGACCGATGCAACAGACATTAGCCCAGAAGTAACTGGGTTCCCAATCGATATCATTGATAATTGCTCATCAGAAGTAATCATAGACTTTACTGATAATACAAGCACTACTGAGTGCGAAGTGATTATAGATCGACGATGGAATATTCAGGATCTGTGCGGTAGCTCCTTGGTGCTCAGCCAAAATATCATAGTCCGTGACAGCATCGCTCCAATAATTGTCCGACCACCTCTGGACATCATTGTAGACTGTAATGACATGATAGACCTATCCACTGGTTTTGAAGAGTGGGTAGAATCTCGAGGTTCAGCGATAGTACGTGATGAGCTAGGAGATATCATCCAAGATTTTGCTGCAGTACCTGGAAGCTATGATATCAATGATTCATCAACTTGGCCAGGTGAAGATCCCGGTGATTTTGATCAGATAAGCTGTCCTTCTTCAGTGCTAGGGCTAACACGATTTGAGCAGGTTGATTTTGTCTACGTAGATAACTGTGGTAATGCCTTAGCAATACAAGCAACATTTGGAATAGGTGACAATACTGCACCAGAGATCACTACAACAATTAATGACACCAGCATTGTAATCGATAATAGAGAGAACTGTACGGCATCATTTACTATCAGTTCATTCGATGCTATTGACAATTGTACTCTTGAAACTCCTATCCTTTTCAATTCTGGAATAGAAGATATTGAAGGCGACAATCCCGATCTCCCTGTGGAAACTACCCAGCTTAGTTTTGGACCTATCAACGAGGAGGATTTTGATGCCTTGGAAAATGCTGAACTCACCATCAACCTATTCAATGTAGATGCGAACAATCCATCAGAGTTTTTCGAAGTATTTTCTGAATCAGGGGAATTACTCGGTAGAACGGATAATACAGAAGCACAATGTGGAGATGGGAGCACAGTCATAAACATCCCGCAGCAAGAGGTCGTTGATGGCATCTTAGATGATGGATTGTTCACCATAACTCTTACTCCCAATATCATCCAAGGAGTACCTACACTATCAATCAACCCTGTATGCGACAATGCTCAAGCATCAGGGGTCCTAAACTTAGGGAGTCGAATTAGTATCAATATCGACTTGAGTGTAGTCATCGATCAATCCGAGAATGTATCTATTAGCGATATCGAAGAAGTTGACTTAGGTATTGGCGACCACGAAATAATATATATAGCTTCAGATTGCGCAGGTAATAGCGATAGCCTAATACAACTTGTAACTGTAACAGATACTTCAGATTTCATTGAAATCATCTGCCCTGAGAATATTATCGTTAATTCGGATCAAGGTCTATGCAGCGCTGATATAGAATTAGAATTGAACGAGTCTATTGAAGGGTGTAGCGAAATTATCTCTATTGACTCAATTGTTATAGATGGGGGCAATCCAGTTTCAATTATAAATCCTTCTTCGCCTCTCATACTTAGCGTGCCAGTAGGCAATAATGCGCTAACCTATTTCTACGATAATGGACAAATTTGTACACAACGAGTTACTGTACGAGATGGAGAATTCCCTCAAATACTATGTGCTCCAGAAATTCCTGTAATCATCGATCCCAGTGGCGTGGTACCAATTGCTATAGATACAAATGCGATAGTCACCGCAATGACTGACAACTGTGAAATAAGAGAGATCGAAATAAGAGTTCCTGAGATCAGTTGCGCAGATATAGGATCATCGGTCCCAATTACGATTAATGTGTCTGACTTAGCAGGTAATCAGACGACCTGTAACTCCAATTTAATTGTAACAGAATTTGATTTAAGCCCTTCGGTTGATCCAATATTATGTGTGGGTGATACAATCAGATTATTTGCAAATGCTCCAGTCGACTCTGGTTCGACCCAGTTGCAGTACCAATGGACAGGTCCCGATGGATTTAACTCTACTGAAGAGAATCCAATAATTGCTAATAGCACCCTAAATGCTGCTGGAAGATATAGTCTAACAATTAATGGCCAAAACGGCTGTGTCACTAGTGGCACTGTAGACCTCATCATCCAAGATTTTACGGCACCAGATATTTCTGTTGCTGCACGTTCAGTATGTATTGGAGATAGTATCCTTGTGACTACTACACAGTTTACATCAGACGTCGTATACACTTGGCATGAGGGAGTATTCCCAAATGGAGAGATTGTCCAAGTCGGCCCTTCCTCCGAACTCAGAATCGCTCCATCACTTGGCACACATGAATATTATGTAGTCATCGAGTCCAATGATTGCGGATTAACTTTTGACCCATCCGCTTCAGTCAGTATCTCAGTAGTCGCACGCCCAACATTCAGTTCAACAGATGACTTTATTGAACTGTGTTTTGGAGATACTCTACAACTCGCTGGAACAACTAACGAAAATGACGTCAATCTTCGTTGGGTTGGGCCAGATGATTTTTCATCAGACTCCGGTATAACTACAGTACCAAATGTATCTCTGGAGCAAAGTGGAACATATACGCTCTTAGCTAATCGCGAGCAATGTGTTGATAGTCTATCAGTAAGTCTGAGTGTGCTGGATTCAGTCATAACTCCAATTATATCAGGAGACAACCAGTTTTGTAGTTCGGCAAGGGCAATCTTAGAAATAGACAACGTCATAGAAGGGGCTACACCTCCACGATACGACTGGTTTAGAAATGGCATCTTTTCGGAAAGAACAGTCAGCCCTCAATTAATTATAGAAGAGGTCAATCAACAAACCGTCGGAAACTGGACTGTACGTGTTGAACTTGGACCATGCGTATCAGCGCCATCAGAACCTCATGAGATTACTCTCATCGACGATCTTAATGTTGTCATAGATTCTGACAACAACGTTTGTGAGGATGATTCTGTAAGACTATTTGTCCCAGCTATCAATGGAGCCCGATATACTTGGAGTGGTCCTAACAATTTCACATCATCATTACAAAATCCAGTTGCACCACCCGTGGCGGGATTCTATGCTGTAGATATATCTACAGACAATGGATGTAGCGCTTCTGCGTCAATAGAAATCAATCTCGTAGAAAGACCAGCTATTCTTACTGTGCTCGCAGATATCAGCGATTGTACAGATGGAACAATATCAACTCTGTTGTTTAACTCCGTGTCTCCAGACGAAGGAGTCATTTACAACTGGACTGGGCCCAATGGATTTAACTCATCAGAACCTATACCTCCACTTGAAAATTACACCTCTGCCGATAATGGTGTTTATCGCTTGGTTGTTTCAATAGGGTCATGTGTCTCAGAGCCAGATAGTATAGTTGTTAACGTTCGGGATATACCGGAGTCGCCAATGCTCTCTGGTGATATCAATAGCTGTGAATCCGATAGCCTTAGGATTGTGGCTACTCCGATTGAAGGTCTCGTCGATAATTACATCTGGACCACTCCTACTGGTATCATTACCACTGCAGATGCGTCATTATCTCTGCCAAATCTGACTCAGCAAGATGCTGGACAATATTTTGTGGCAGCAGAAAATGCTGGTTGTTCATCCATCAATTCAGACACCATCGCCCTGACTGTGTTTACTAGTCCAGGAATACCAGACCTTATCGTTGAGCCATTATGTGAGGGTGAAGAGGTGGTTCTCAGAGTAGATCGCCAGAATAACACACTCTATGAGTGGATCGGCCCTAATGGATTCTCCAGTGACGACGTAAGTATCACGCTCGATCTTGAAGACATTCCTAATGTTAGGAACTTTGGATTACGAATTATTCAAAATGGATGTCCATCACCATTCATCTTTGCAGGCACCTTGCCCATTGGGGAACAACCGCCAGTAGCAAGGGTAGTCACAACAGATCAAGATGTTTGCGCAGATGGCCAACTTAGTCTTGAACTATGTATAGACCCCACCTCTGTCTCAGAAAGTGCTACTATCAATTGGATTAATACGACAACAGAGATTGAGATCGGTGCTACTGACAGTATGTGCTTTACTTTGACAACTGCTGAGCCGCTTAGCATCGGTTCAAACAGAATCGTTGCCCAGATCTTGAACGACGGATGTCCATCTGATTTTTCCGCACCAATAGAGATCAATTTATTTGAAGTTCCGGACTTTACGGCACGAGCAGGAGAGGACGAAATAGTTTGTGTGGCTGATGATGAGCTTATTACCGCAATTGAACCATTGAGAGGTTTTGGGACATGGTCAAGCGAAGATCCGACAATAAGTTTCTCTGAAGTCAATAATCACGAAACCAGAGTATTTGGGCTTAGCCCTGGAGAGAACATACTCAATTGGTCACTGAGTAATGGCCCATGTGAAGACTTCTCATCCGACGTAAAAATCGTCACCTTGGAAGAGTTCGTTACTGCTAATGACGATGTGGTTCAAGCAGCGGGTGATGGGATATCCATATTTGATGTCATTACCAATGATGACATGGTTCCTAGCAACTTTACCATAGCTATTTTGGAGCAAGCTCAATCTGGACAGCTCAGTGTAGATCCGAGTAGCCAAGAGATTTCTTACACCCCTGGTCCGGAGCTAGTAGGTGAGCTGAGTTTTTTGTACGAGATATGTAGCAACTTATGCCTAGACAATTGCGATCAAGCAATAGTTACCATTACACCAGGTGAAGATGAAGGATGTATGGCCCCTTCGATAATTACACCAAACGCCGATGGTGTAAACGACCAATTTGTAATACCATGTATCAACTCGGGCCTATTTGTTAATAACGAACTGGTCATTTATAATGAATGGGGCGACGAGGTCCACTATGCGCAGCCTTACGACAATACATGGAGCGGCACACGTGATGGAGACCCCCTACCTTCAGGGACGTACTATTATGTGTTTAGACCTGATGAACTGAGAGACGCGACTAAAGGCTTCTTAATTATACAGAGATGATTAAGAATATATTCATATCAGTACTTCTACTTCTATCCATAGATTCAGTTCATGGGCAGGTACAGCCCCTATCAACTCAATTTATGTTTAATAAGCTCGCACTCAATCCTGCCTATGCGGGTGCGGAAGCACAAACTGAGCTCACCGCAATCGTAAGAAGTCAATGGATAGGATTTCCCGGTGCTCCTAAGACACAACAACTTAGCGCCAACATTCCACTATTTGATCAACGAGTAGGTCTTGGCTTAACAGCGAATAGTCATAGCCTAGGAGTGAC
>CAZDHV010000024.1:19289-20835 GCA_964505335.1 uncultured Saprospiraceae bacterium
AATTTTTATCTAGGGATATCAATACCTCGACTTTCAGCTCAAGATTTGACTTTGGGTGATGGACCTCTCAATCTAACTGAGCAAAGAGTTGTGAATCTTATGGGTGGGTTTAAGATAGATCTTAACGAGCAATGGACTGTGACTCCTCAATTATTGTTCAGATTTACTGGTGATCAACCTTTTGATGCAGATGGCAACGTAAGCTTTACATATAATGACTTCCTGAGCTTGGGACTTAGCTATCGCCATGGTGGCGATCGCAATAGTTTGGGAGAATCTATCGATTTTATAATAGGAGTTGAACTCAATGAGACTCTGATGCTCGGTGCTGCATATGATTATAATGTCAGTGAACTTGGTCGGGTGAGCAGTGGAAGTTTTGAAGGGCTTGTCAGGTATAGAATCGGCGCTGGCCAAGGCAATATCATAGATATTAATCCTCGATATTTCTGACATGAGGATAGTACTAATCATATTATCTACTCTTGTATCAGTACAGCTCAGCAATGCTCAGGTCATTCTCAATGAAGTTGCTCTTCAAAATGTTGACATATACAACTTCAAGGAAATAAATTCTAGCGCTCTTGAATTTTCACCTGTGCCTTTTCAAGTTGGCATTCTCTACATCTCCCCAGAGAAAAAGAGAAGTAAGTACGACAGAAGGATAGATGAAGGATACTTCAAGATTAGATATGCCTCGGGCGATAGTCAACATCTGGATCTTTCATCCATCAACTCTCAAGATCAGCACGTAGGTCCAATGAGCTATGATAATGAGCGAGGCATACTGTACTATACCATTTCTAAAAAAGGAAAAAAGGGCCGTCGACAAGCCATTAATCAAATTGCCTTAGCAAGCTACGACAACGACACCTTTATTCCTCAAAACGAGAATATTTTTGACAATTCCGACTATAGCATCCAGCACCCCACAATGAATAGCGATGGCTCAGAGATGATACTGTCAGCTAATAGAGCCGATGCTGTAGGAGGTTATGACCTTTATCATTCGACATTAAGTGATACTGGATGGACGGTTCCTATCCTAATCCAAGGAGAAGTCAACAGCTCATCTAATGAAGTATTTCCCGTACTATGGCAAGACAGTGTCCTGTTATATGCCTCCGACAGATCTGAAGGACATGGAGGTCTGGACATCTATGCCTCGACATGGTCTAATGGATCTTGGTCTGCAGGAGTCAATCTCGGTCAATCAGTAAATAGTTCTGGGGACGACTTCGGTTTGGTTCTTACTCATATGCGTTATGGGTACCTCAGTTCTAATCGAGATGGAGGCGCCGGTAAAGATGATATCTATGAGGTAAGTTTTGGTGAGGATCTCTTCCTATCGCCTATCGACCATATAGAATCTAAAGAATCAATACAACCAAGAGAATATAAAGCACAAATCAATGTAGTTGGACCTGACAGACAAGCGGTCTCTGATGCACTAATCAGTCTGACTCCTGCCACCAATCTTAACAATGACTCAAGCGACGTAGACCAAGATGATATTATCGATAGTCTGAGAAGTGATCAGAATGGT
>CAZDHV010000024.1:20935-22647 GCA_964505335.1 uncultured Saprospiraceae bacterium
AAGCGACGTAGACCAAGATGATATTATCGATAGTCTGAGAAGTGATCAGAATGGTGCTGCCTCATTTATCATGTCTTCAGAGCTCAAGTACTTCCTCAAGGTAGAGCACAGCGACTACGAAAAGTTCAATCTATTGATCTATGGCTCAGATCGTATAGAAGACATGGAGTTAGAATTGACTCCGAGACCTCAGGTTCAGGAGGTTGTTCCTATAGTTCCGCAACCTCCTCCAAGAGAGTCAAATGAAGGACCACTTCCGACAGATCAAGTATATGTCTTCGATCAGCTAAATTATAACTACAATAGCTCTAATATCACCGCAGAATCCACCGAACAATTAAATCAGTTGATCCAGTTTTTGAAGGACTACCCTAATGCAACTGTTGACTTAGTGGGTCATACTGACTCACGAGGCATTGCAGATTTTAACCTGAGACTTTCTCTCGAAAGAGCAGAATCGGTAAAGCGGTTGATAACTGATAGTGGAGTTGAATCCCATCGAATCAACACTATCGGAATGGGAGAAACTGCTCTCCGTAACCATTGCTCAAATGGGGTGTACTGCACAGAGTCAGAGCATGAATTCAACCGACGTACAGAGATTAGGGTTAAGTATTGAATAGATCTTGACTAAGGGAATCCTGTAAGTGACCATTTCTCCCTTAGCTTGTTTGTTTTCCTTGAATCAAAATGGAAGACCTGATAGACTCTTGCTTCAAATGTAAAAACGCCCTTCGCTCTTCATCTATTTTGAAATTTTCAAAATCTGCTTGGGTTTCAAATTCGACCAAATGAATCTCATAAGGAACTTCTATACTATTTTCAATTATGGTCTCTTCACTCGGCCTTATCCTCAAGTTGAGTCGACCATTATACTTTTGAATTGTTGGAATTGCTATTTCTTCGAATTGATGAAAGATGTGCTCCTTTCCTTTATTGACATAAATTAACAGAGTAATGTGGATCACAATGGTCTATCATTTTCTTATTGAAAATATCAGCTAAATAATAAACTTACCATCCTCATAGATGAGCTTATCATCCGCATAAATCTTCCCACCATCAGACATATCCGAGATCATATCCCAGTGGATCACAGATTTATTAGTTCCTCCTGTCTGTATATAGCTCTGCCCAATTGCCATGTGGATGGTGCCTCCTATCTTCTCATCAAAAAGGATGTTCTTAGTTGGAGTACTAATATTATAGTTGGTACCTATTGCTACCTCGCCAAAATACTTGGCTCCTTCGATTTTCAAGATTTCATCTAAGATTTCCTCTCCACGCTCTGCACTATAGGATACTATCTCTCCATTCTTTACCTCGAATCTGATACCGCTTACTTCCTTGCCATTGAAGATTGACGGATAGTCGAAATAGACATGACCATTCACAGAGTCTTCCACTGGACCTGAAAACACTTCACCACTAGGCATATTTACCCTGCCATCAGAATTGATCCAAGTGCGACCATCGATACTAAAACTAATATCAGTCTGTGGGCCAACGTACCGAATATGCTTAGACTTGTTCAGATAATCTACATAGTGCTGCTGCTCCTTTCTGATTTTCAACCATGATGCAGCTGGATCATCATCAAATAGATGGCAAGCAGAAAAAACGAATTGCTGATACTCCTCTAATGACATCCCTGCCTCCTGTGCACTCGCCTGTGTCGGATACTGGCATAGTGTCCTAACCATAGTCCCCTC
>CAZDHV010000025.1:0-5590 GCA_964505335.1 uncultured Saprospiraceae bacterium
GCTTCTTGAAGAAACTTGGTCAGATCAATGATGTTGATATGGAGCCCTCCATCGGGTATCGTATTGATGGTATAGTCCGGGCAGACATTATAGTTTTCTATGTAATAGGTCACATGATGCGGATCTGCTCGATCCAATTCCCAGGATGCAGAGTGCATCTCTAAGGGGTCAAAAATATGTTCCTGTGTAAAATCTCTAAAGTCCTCCCCTGTTGCAAGCTCAAGGATGTGTCCCAGCAATGCGAAACCCAAGTTACTGTATTCAAAGTTTGTCCCAGGTCGATGTTTCGTATACATCTCGGCTTCGTCATACCAGATTCCATCAGGTGAGCAGATACTATTGAGGAATTCGCCAAGGGACATGTGCTTATTGTTGCTATATCGAGCCAATCCTTCATGATGTGGCTCCGGCCAGTTGTCCTTGTCCAGGGGCTCGCTGAACACATACCCATGGCTATCGTTTTTAGGGTCATCTAAGGAGCTGGTATGTGTCAAGAGCTGCCTGATCGTAATCTCATCATCTGGGAATTGTGGGTTGACAATATCATACGGCAAGTAATCATTGATGGCATCGTCGAGAGAGATGTGGCCCAATTCCATCGCCTTCATGATGGCCATTCCTGTTATGGTCTTAGTGATGGAGGCAATCTGTTGTACTGATTTAGGGTCATAGGCTTTTTTGACCTCAGTATTAGCATAGCCGAACCCTCTTTGATACAAGGTCTCTGACTCATCAAACACTGAAATCGCAAAGCCTGGGAAGGTCTTAGACGCTTCTAATTGCTCCAGGGTGTCTTGTATAAATTGTTGATGCTCATCAGTATACCATCGGTGATCCTTGGGCCATCTTTTTTCTGTCGAAAATTTCCTAAACGTGATCTTATGGTCTTCACTATCATTGTAGATGTGACAATCACTCACTGCTTGGTCGTAATCTCTTTTGAAAATGATGGTTTCCATATAATCCTCGTCTGTTTCAAAAGTGTCGACACCGAGGAGGATCAATGGTACGGGCTCGTAAGCTGCAGACAGGGCAAACAAGGTGTCTTCAATCGCCTCGAATGTATAGCTCGTATGTATCTGTTGTGCAAAATAGCTGCCCTCATAATCTGTCAGACTCACTCCTGGCTTAACTATTGGAGCAGTAGTCGATAATGTTACGGTCTCAATGCCTTCAAACATTGTGGTCAGCGGGTTTATCCGGTCACTGAGGAATATCTCATAAATCTTTCTCGACAAATAGTAATTGCGAAAATCGCCATCATTCCCTAAAAAGATAAAGCTCAACTCTTCTTCTGGAAATCTGGCAACAGAAGTAGTGAAGCCAGCAGAAAGTCCTAAATGACTTATTCTCTTGAGCCCCCTAAAGTCGGTAATGAAGTTCCCATAAGCATACTCAGACGAGTCACCATTAGGGAGTTCGTCGACTTGATTTATACGTTGGAACAAGCTTGCATCAGATTGATAACCTTGGTCTAAGTAATTGACCCATTTGATAAGGTCATTCATTGATGACCTTACGCTACATCCTCCTGGCGCATAGAAATCAAAACTTACTCTGTGAAATGCGTCTGCCCTCATATTTGATTTGTAAGAGATCGCTCGATTGGGGATGACGGTCTTTGGGGAGTCACGGATCATGGTGCTATTCATATTAAGAGGCGCAAACAGGTGCTCTTCCGTCCAGTCTCTAAAAGATTGTTTGGTGACTCTGTTTACAAGTTCGCCAAGGAGAGTATATCCATCATTAGAATAGCTGAATGCCGATCCTGATTCGAAATATTGCTCGGGAGTGTTGCGGAGAAAACTGAGCACTCTATGGAGGTCAATTTGGTCATTTTCAAATCCTGCCAGTACCAAGGGATAGTGCGAATCGATGAGCCCAGAGGTATGATTCAATAGATGCTTGACTTTAATTGGTGTTTCATAAACTGGCAACTCGGGGAAGTATAATCTGATATCGTCTTCTATAGACAACTTCTTTTCTTCCGCGAGCTTAGCGATGGCCATCGCAGTAAATTGCTTTGATACAGAGGCTAATTCAAAGACGGTCTCCGCATTGTTTTTCACTTGATGTTCTGCATTAGCATATCCGTGGTAATGCTCATAAATGGTCTGGCCTTTCTCAATAATAGAGATAGCAGTGCCAGCTCTATCAGGTCGTTCTAAATGGTGTAGCAATTCCTTTATTTGAGCTAGGCGATCCTTGTTGGGCGCGATGAATTCTGCTTGAATAGAATAGTTCGTAGCCGGCGCCTCATCGTCTATGATATGGAGATAAAACTGATAGGTGCCATCAACAGGAGACTCGAAGATCAGAAAGTCACCGGTATCGGCGTTGTTGATTTGTTCTATAACCACTCCAGCAGGACTTACCACCGTGAACTCTATGGCTACATCGTAGTCTGATACATCCAACAAGTTGATGCCCCCTTTTTTTAGGTGGAGCTGATATTGGTGATAGATGGATGACTCCAGTTCTTGATTATAGATGGGATCAGTAGACAATACGCCACACTGCTTTTGGCCGAACAACTGAGGTCCCCATATCAACAGGCTCACCAGTATAAACGTAAGGGCGGCAATTCTCATGAAATATTTTTTTGCGAAAAATAAGGAATGCTCTCAGCGTACAATTGTATAAATGGTAGTGGGTGGATTCTTAAGGTTATTTCTTGGATTGCAAGTGTTCTAAGGAGTAGCCTGGCGTCTTGACATATTCAGAAGGGGTTATTCCGCAAGCCTGCTTGAATGAACGAATAAAGTGGGCTTGATCATAAAATCCATATCGATGCCCGATCTCGGTCAGGGAGATTTCAGGGTTTATGAGTTTGTAGGCTAAGCAAGCACGGATCCTGATGCAGTTGATAAACTTCTTTATGGTATACTTCACCTCTTGCTTGAACAGAGCGCTGAGCCGCTGACGATAGATGTTGAACTGATCAGCTATTTCTCCCACTGTTATGTTTCCCGATTCTTGATAGATGAGCAAACAGACCTTTCTGATGAGCTCTACTTCTTTATTCGGGGCAACATTGATGGACAGTAAAAACTCCTCTGCATGCTCTACCATTTCTTCAAAAGAAGCAGAAGCGAACAGGTTCTTATGGAGCGGGTCAACGAACTGAGGGTACAGTTGATTTAGGTCGAGGAGCTGAGACTTCTTAGTTGGAATGTAACTGGCATTCATCCAAGGTTGTAGCTTGATGCAGAATGAAGAGAAGCTGTCATCATAATCAAACTTAAAAGGCCCCTCCAGATTGTTGAGTGTGTAAGACGGAGGCAGCAAGAAGGATTGACTTCCTCCATTGATCAGCTTCACATTTTTCTCCTTTACAAACATCAGTTCGTAGCAAGCATCATCAATGACTACACCAGAGTTACTTCCCTTGTTTTGATCGAACTCTGCATAATAGAACGAATGAACCGTGGACTCTGAGATCTTACTTGATGGCTTGGTCGTAGATAACAAATGATTAGGTTAGTTTATATAGAGACTACATGAAGGTAAAGAATATCATAAGCTATAGCTATTCAGCACAACCTAAGGCTCCAAAGTGGTACCCGAATGGATTGTATCTACAAGAAAGGAACCGACTGTTCAGGACACCATAGTTCTCGTTGGCGTGCAAGTGGGCAATCGGTTTTAATGTTGCGCTGGAATTGCTAACGCTACAATCAAACCATTGTCATTTGATACGTCCAGATCTCCTCTCAACTGCATACTCAATGAGTTGATCAATTCCCAGCCAAAGGAACTGTTGATGGCCTCTTCTAAATCTGTCTGTATCCCAGATCCGTTGTCACTGATGCGTAGACTGAGACCTTTATCCTTAAGCTGTTTTAGTTCAAAGCTAATCTCCCCGCTGTCCGTATGATCGAAGGCATACTTGATACTATTGATCAGCAACTCATGAACTATAAGCCCTAATGGAATTACCGTATCAATGCCTAGTTGGATATCGGCAATATCTGTGTGTATTGAAATGTCTTTCGAAGAAATATGATTAGCCTCGAGCAGTATGCTGGACAATTTTTCAAAATATTCTTTAATGTATACTGTCCGAATGTTCTCATTTTGATATAAGAATCGATGGACCAATGCCATAGTTTCCACCCTCTGCTTACTGTTATTTATTGCTTCAAGGGCATTTTCATCCTCTATATAATCAATTTGAAGATTTAAGAGGGACGAGACGATCTGGAGGTTATTTTTAACTCTATGATGTACTTCTGCTATTAGCGTGTCTTTTTGTGCCAGTGAGTTTGTGATGATATCATTCTTTTCAGTTAGAACAGCATTATGTTTGGAGCGCTGTCTTAATAGGCTCATAAAGAGACCTGCACTCAAGATAGCAGCGCTGAGTAACGCTATTAATACCCATCTCAAGTTTCTTTCTTTTTGTAGGCTCTCTCCTTTATTTTTATTCTGTTGATTAAGTAGCGCAATTTCATTTTGACTCTTTTGCAGCAGCAACTGTCTCTCTAAATCATCGAGTTTGGTAGAGATCTCTTTCGAATAAATCTGTTTACGAAGACTATCTGCAAGGATGCGCTTAGCATACGCTTCTTCTGTATTTCCGTTCTCATAAGCGTACTCTGCATAGTGCTCTGCTGCATCGAGGATGGAAATGTCATGTTTGGCCTCTACAGCTTTTTCGAAGGCTCGCTCGATATGGACACCTTGCTTATCCTTTATAGACAATTGTTCATTGACGCGGTATTGACTCAGGTATGCAAAACTTTCTAATCGCGCAGAATTGATTCGTGGTGCATATAACACGAGTGAATCAGCAAAATCCTTGGCAAGCTCAGTTTCATTCTCGGCCATGGCGACGTTAAACATTAAGCTATAAGATTCGGTAATATATTTGGGAGATCCTGTGGCTATCCACCTAGGTAGAGACTCTTCCATATATTCTTTTGCCTTAGGAATGTTCCCATTTTTAAAATAGGCTTCTGCAAGGTTTCTAATCACGGCATAATATCCATAAGGCAGTTTATCTTGACTGCGAGCAGCTCTGACGAATTCTTCCCCTAACTCTATTGCAGAATCATAATCACCCAAAAGTTCATAGTTGATCATGGTCCGATTAGTGAGGTCCCACATCTCATGCAGTGGTCGATAGATCTCTTCATACGCTCGGGCTTTATATAAGTAATCTAAGGCCGTGTAATATCTTGATCTTGATCTTTCGATCAACGCATAATGTTTAAGACAAGATGCCATACCTATAGAGTCTTTTTGCGGTTCGTAGTAAGCCATTGCTTCATCAATAAAGGCATTTGCTTCCATAAATTCTCCCATCCTAATTGAAGGCATGCTGGCCGAAACCAGTGTATGTGCCAACAACGAATCATTAGGTAAGGCCTTAATTGAATCTATAGCTCTGATAAATATATTCTTGGCGAGCTTATGGTTGTAGACATGAGCTTGAACAGCCAAATCTGATAACATCTTAGCACGCAGCTGACGATCTGTTTCTTCAAATGCCTTCTTCTCCCCTTCTGAGAGCTTCGAATAATTGATCTCCGCTAGAACATCTTTAAATTTTATAACTTCTTGACTTAGTAAAGGAGTAGCCGTAATT
>CAZDHV010000025.1:5690-18278 GCA_964505335.1 uncultured Saprospiraceae bacterium
TAGAACATCTTTAAATTTTATAACTTCTTGACTTAGTAAAGGAGTAGCCGTAATTGCGATAATGAGTAGAAAAACACCGAGTATGGTATTCAGACCTCGAATCAGCCTTGTCATGTGTGTTAAATAACCTAGACAGAATGTCATTGCGGTGAGATGTTGCTGTCAAACTTATTCGAAATTATCATAAACAATCCATGATATAAGATCGAATCACCCAAAATTAACCTATTTGTCTCGTTCTTAGTTAAAGATGAAAATAGCCATGCTGAAGGTAATAACCATGCATAACATCTATCAGAAGGATCTAAATATGGAAAGTGTATAATTAGAAAAGAAAAAATTGACAAGTCCTAGCACTTACTCTCTAAAATACCCTTCACGATTTCTATAGTGATCAGATAAGTTGGTACTACCCCATCCAAACCTAGGCTACCTGACGCTAGAGTGCTGCCCGTATGCAGCGGGTTATCAGATGCGTAATAGGCATATCTAACCTGTATCTCTGGGCTGACAGCTTTTCTAATCTTAGAGTTCGCCTGAATCGCCTTTTGATAGTGAGCACCTTCCATCTCGAGTCCTATAGCTGCCCATGACGATTTATAGAAGTATCTGAGTATATCCTTATTTTGTAAGGAGGTTCCGAGAACTGTGATCATATTCCCTTCAAACACGTCTACCTCCACATTCTGAAAGTCACCTTTATTCAATTCATTGGTAAATGGATAATTATCACCTCTACCTTCAATGACATGCGATGTAGGAATCATAATATCACCCTTCTTACCAGACAAGATGCCAGCCTTACCCATTACATTGACGGACTGAACATCCCAAGGGATTTTCTCGCCATCCTGATCTAAGGGCTTCAGCAGTTCATCCATAGTCTCATAGGCCTGCTCACCAAAGGCATAATCCATTACAATTATAACCGGCGTTATATCACTGCCAAGTTCGAAGCAATTGACATTGTCCTTGAGGTATTTCAAACTGACATCATCGATCTCAAATATCTGCACAGATAAATTAGTTCCAGATTGATCTTTTAGCTCATACATACCATGCGCTAATGCATACTCCTTCACCTCTTCACGTAATCGCCTATTTCGGTCATCACTCAATACATGGGCAATGTCCATGACTGATTTCTTCTCATATTCCGATCCAAGAGCTTGGCGGGCATACACAAGATTCATCACACTATGCATGTTCGCGCTGATCACATGAACTGGTCTATCAAATAGTCCCTTGTCAATCAAAAACTTCTTGATGTTATTCGCCCATTTCTCTCCATAGATATGATGACCCAACGTCCTTACTAAGGCACTCGAAAAGCTAATTTCTCGATCATCCTTATCTATAGATTCTTCCAAGCTTAGCCTGCCCATCGCATATACCAACCGAAAGAGATCATTGACTCCTCTTGCCTTAGCAAATTTCTCGTAGGCCTGAGCAGATTCTTCGTAGGTGCGCCCAAGCAACGTACTCAGGTAGGTAAAGCCCACTTGGATATCTATTTCTTCCTCAGAATTGAGTTTAGAAATGATTTTCTTAATCGACTTCCACGCTCTATTGATATTCCCACGTGTATCAATGGCGTTGCGACCGATCTTCTCAGCCTCGTTATATAGGAATGTAAGGTGTGTCAGTATGTCGTACACGTCGCTATTACCACGAGTCATCTCTACATACATTTGCTCTTCATCTATGCGGTAGCAATTTCTACGGCGTTTGGCAGGTATGAGTGGTTCAAATCCCGATTCTTCCAACCCTTCTCTACTGATAAGCTTGATATATCGACATTCCTCTATTCCTTGCGGTAGTCGCTCAAAAACGTATAAAAGACCATCGAGCTCGACTCTATTGGGATCATCAATGGAACCATAAATCTCTGGATTTAGATCCAGTAAGGCTTCAATCATAGCCGAGCCAGATCTCCCTCGTGGCTTGTATCTACCACGCTGAATCAAGTGTCTCATCTCTATATAGAGGCGATCAATTGCCGCTCTCGAGATATGCGCACGTGATGGCTGAGCTATTTCCATGGTGACTTTTCTTTGGTGTGTACTTACAATAATAACACCAAGTCTCACTGCTCAACGGAGGATGACGATAAACTTTTTGCTAATCCTTTACTATAGGATAAGAATCATGCTGATTCTCAGTGGAAATCTCTAAAAGATACAGCCCACTTTGCAGATGAGATAGATCTATGCTCAGGAGGCCCTCTTGCTGGATTGACTTAAACACGAGCTTACCGCTAAGATCATAGACTTGTACCGTTGACGGCTGCGGTCCAATGTTCACATTCAAGAGGTCTGTTACTGGGTTAGGCCATAGCTCTGCTGTGTTTACCACAGGATTGAAACTCGGGTTGGGGCGCCCACTTGTTATCACAAATTCATCAAAATAGACATGATCTGTGTTAGCTGTTGCATCCAAGAATACTCTGAATTGGATATCACTGTGATTAATATTCTCGAAACTGAAGCTCAATGGTGTGGACTGATCATTTCTGAAGTCGAACATGCTGCGGTAAGTTTGGATCGTATGCCACATACTATCTCGACCTCTATACTCTATGGTGACGTCCTCGCCAAACTCAACACTCCAGGCATAAAGTGACAAGGATCCATCTATCGGACGACCTATTGGGACCTTGATCCATGGCGACAGAATCATATTGTTGTCATAATCATCCCGTAATCGTATTGAACCATTGCCTTCAGGAGAAAAACTGCCAAAGTACCATTCAGCATCATCTGAGCTAACACTCCAATCATCTAATCCCTCTTCAAAGAAAAACGCTGCAAACTCACCGGTCAATGATTCGTCTGCAACTGTATGAAAACCGATGGTATCACTCAGCGCTACTAGGACGGAATCTCTGTATCCTTTTACTAATAAGCTATATTGACTGCTCGGCAATAAGCCTGTAATTAATGCGCTTGTATCAGAAGTGCTTAAAACGACATCACGGTCTAAAACAACTTGATAAGACAATGTATCCATGAGGGTATCTACTCTACTCCAACGAATAGCAGCTGATTGCGTGGTTATATCAATGACAGTAACCGCCAAGTGACTGATAGAATCTGTTTGTTCTTCTTGTTGAGGTAGTTCAACATATGGCTGACCCACACCAACTGCATACCATGCATTGGTTGTTGATACCTCCTGCATACTACCCTCGCCATAGATTTCTCTGGCTGCCAGAATAGCTCCCTGTCTCGCATCTTCAAATGTGGATGTCGGCCATAGGTATTCTGTTAGATTTTTATAGGCAATGGCTGCTGCTGCGTTAGGCGTAATACCTGTAACGTGGTAGTGGTCTCCGTTGTCATTGACACCAGTCTCTCCATTCGCAAGTATGTAGAACCACTTGTTCTGAACGGAGGAGTTCGTATGTACCCCACAAAAGTCATTGAAGCCAACAGGCGTACCACACTCCGCATTAATCCAACCCCGGCCCTGATAGGTATCAGGATGATTAACACTATTGGGATCTCGGAAACTCCTAAATCTGACTCTGCTGGATAGCCCAACCTGCTGTCCTGCTCGCCAATCGCATTTCCCTCGAGAGAAGAATTCCGACATCTCACCGAATATGTCTGCAAAAGACTCATTCAATGCTCCTGACTCCCCTGCATATCTCAGGTCAGCAGTATGTTGGATAACACCATGAGTGAACTCATGACCTACTATGTCAACTGCCGCCATATCATCGTAATGAACACCATCACCTCCTCCAAGAAGTAAGTTACCTTGACTCCAAAAAGCCGAGCTGCTTTGATTTCCATAGTTGATATACGCTGATACTGGACTTCCTTCATTATCGTAGGATTCTCTCCCGTGTCTTAAGGCATAATAGTCCAATGTTGAACCAAGGGCATAATGTGCTTGCACAGCGTCATGATCCGTCTGAAATATGCCCTGATCACCCTGAATCTCTTGACCAAATATCGTGTGAGTTGCACCGTCAAGATCATAAGTCTTGTAATCCAAATTTGGGTGACTCATATTGTAGGTATCGCCCTCTCGATATACATCGGTAAAGATCAAACCGTCATAAAGAGATCTCCCAATTACTGGAGTATTGTGAGGAATAGCCAGAGGCTCACGATAGAGGATATCTCCCGAAGAAGCTGATATATAGACCGTCTCAGAGTGGCTGAGATCTGTGGCATGTGTTATCGATATTTCATATGCCGGATGAATGGATGAATGACTTGGATATAATACTGCTCTCACTGACATGTCGATATCGCTCCCTAGCTTCAGCTGAGATGTGATAATCTCACTCACTTCGGATTCATGAAGGTCGAAGTCGATAGCTATGTCTTCAAATTGATAGACGCTGCCACCAAATCCATATGGATTGGTGACTACTATGCTATTAACAACTTCATAGTCGGCATAATAATGTTGCAGGCGCTTACCACCATCTGTTATCGCGAGCAGTTCATGCCGATCGCTAAGTTTGAGGTGATTTTTAATTGCCGAACTTACAGTAGCTTTCTGGCTATTGTCCAATGGAGTAAAGCCCTGGTATTGAACATATTGAGAGGTCGACTGACCGAAGGACCAGACAACAAAAAATAGAAAGGATGTGCTGAGAAGGAGCTGTTTCATCTAAAAAGCTTTTCGCAGGCACTATTATCAGCTCGGTAAAGATAAGGTCTTCTATGAAATAAATTATAAATATTTTACATATGTGTAATACCTAAAACAGTGTATCGGCTGCTGATATTCTTAAATTCTCTCATATGCCCTTAATAATCTTTACTTTCGCAGCGCTATTATTCATTAACAGTCAAGATGGTTTGGACTATATTTATCGCGATGATCATTTTATGCCTAGCAGTCGATTTGGGCATATTCAATCGTGAAGCACATGTCATATCTGTTAAAGAAGCATCAATCTGGACGACCATCTGGATAACCATTGCACTGTCCTTTTCGGGAGTCATCTACTACATCTACTCTGAGGGTCTCGTAGCTAATCCGGACAGCTTAAGCGCTTCCGATGCTATGCTGAAGTATGTCACAGGATATCTCATAGAGCTGTCGTTAAGTATAGATAACATTTTCGTGATTGCGGTAATATTTGGTTCATTTAAGATCCCTCAAGAATCACAGCACAGAGTCTTATTCTGGGGAATTTTGGGGGCGATAATATTCAGAGCACTGATGATCGTATTTGGAGTAGCGCTTATCAACCAGTTTAGCTGGATGATCTACGTATTTGGCCTCTTCCTACTCTATACCGCCTATAAAATGCTGACCTCAAGGAATGAGGAATTCAATCCTCGCAATTCATTTGTGTTCAAGCAGCTGCGCAAAATCATGCCCATCACGCAGACCATTGAAGGTGAAAAGTTCTTTATCAGAAAGCGCCATATTCTTGCAGCAACGCCCCTATTCGTGGCCATGCTCATCATTGAGGTGACAGACATCCTATTCGCTCTTGATAGTATACCAGCAATCCTTGCGATCACCTCGGATCCATTCTTAGTGTTCACCTCCAATATTTTGGCAATAATGGGATTGAGGTCGATGTACTTTTTTCTATCCAATATGCTGAACCGATTCCATTATCTAGAGTACAGCTTAGTAGCCATTCTGACTTTTGTTGGCCTTAAGATGTTAGCATTGCACTACATACATCTCCCTGAATGGGCATCACTAGGATTTATCGTGGTAGCACTGGGCATAGGTATTATAGCTTCTCTGCGCAATCCTGCACCCGAGCATTAAAGAACTAACTCAACGCTTCGGCTCGATAGGCCTCTATCTCGTCACTACTTGTCGGTATATGTATACCGAGTTTGTTTGCGCCATCAGCGCTAATTACATAGTCATCTTCAAGCCGGATTCCACCGAGATCTTTCCACTTTTCTAGCTCCTTGTAATTGATGAAGTCCTTATGCATCTTTTCCTTGCGTCGCATATCGATCAGGTCAGGAATGAAGTATATGCCAGGTTCAATAGTTATGCAGAAGCCCTCTTTGAGCGCTTTACCAAGCCTTAAGGACCTAAACCCAAATTCTTGACGGCGCTTGACAGACTTGCTATAACCTATGTTATCCTCGCCAAGGTTTTCCATATCATGGACATCGAGGCCTATCATATGTCCCAGCCCATGCGGAAAAAACATGGTATGAGCACCTGCTTCTACGGCCTCCTCGATATCGCCTTTCATAATACCCAGATTCTTGAGTCCAGTAGCGATGACTTGCGCAGCGCCTATGTGGACGTCAATATTATTAGTACCAGGCTGCGACAACTCCACTGCTTTATCATACGCCGCATGTACAATGTCGTAAATGCTCTTTTGCTGTATGGTAAATTCCTTGGCTATTGGGAAGGTTCGTGTGATATCACCAGCGTAATGACTTGGCGCCTCACACCCTCCATCATATAGGACCATGCTCCCATCATGAAGTTCGTTGCCATACTCATGATTATGGAGCACCTGCCCGTTGATAGTTAGAATGGGCGGATAAGAGAAACTTATATTGTTGGACCACGCCGCTTGGGCTGCTATACTGACTAAATCGCATTCCTTCATTCCTGCCCTAGCGGCCTTCATAACATCCAGGTGCATCTCATGAGATAGCTTGGAGGCGATGTCCATTTGTTCGAGTTCTTCTGAGCTCTTAACCTCTCGTTGCTTAGACACTGCTCGTATTAGCTTATTGGATACACGCTTAGTGACTTTCCTGTTCTTTCTACCTGTTAGCTTGGATAGTAATACGATATGATCGTCACGATATGGAGGTAGATAGTGTACATCAGCATCGATATACTTGATGACATCCACTCGTGACTTGACACGCTCGATTCCCGATGCTTCTGCTAGCTCATGTAGAGATGGTACCTTACCAGTCCATATAATATCGTCAATAGTGAGGTCCGAACCGAACAGATAAGTTCTTCCTTTGTCAGCATCAATAATAGCCATCAACCCCGGCTGATCTATTCCAATATAATACAAGAATGTGCTGTCCTGCCTAAACGGATAATAATTATCCTTGTAGTTCATGCCGACAGTATCATTGCCGAGTAGTAGGATCTTACCCTTACCCATCGACTTCATCAGGGATTGTCTACGCTTTGCGTATGTCGTTGTACCGAATGCGAGTGTTTTGGTTGCCATGATATTACCTTAATAAGTTAGCGCTGATAGATTTGCACTATCACATGCTAATGATAAATAAAATCACAGACTTATCTCCTGATAACTGATAGATCGAAAGAGCCTTGCTTAAAAGATTATGGATTACAAATAATTGTGAACTCCGAGATTTAGGATTCGTCGACTCACACTTTGATCGTATGGGTCAATCAATAAGAAGATCGCCTCAGTTTCTAAATGCCTAAGCGTACTAAGATCATTTTTACGATTGATTTTATCGATATTCTTTTGATAGTTGGGCAACACAAACTCTTCCTTAAGTTGTTGAATCTTTGAGGACCAAGAGGCATATTTCTTCGCATGATTTATACTCAATTGGTGTATATCATCTTCATACTTATGTGCGACATCTACCAATCGACTAAGACTTGAATTTTCGACAAGGATAGCTTTATTGAGGTTGACAATGATAAGATCACGTAGATTGATAAAGACTGAATCTTGTTGATCATTGTGATCAATGCATGTCAACAAGCAATCCCCGTGCATATTCATGACATCATCCCTTATTTCGTCGATCACTTTTCTATCACTTTCAGATATGGCATCGTTGAGTTCTGCTCTATAGGTCATCAATGTGGGTAACACATCCTCATAGAGGTGTTGGTATAGTCTTTCCTGAAATATTGAATCTTCAGATATGGCACCCACGACACTCGATAGATATTGGCGATCATCATCACGCCTTGATTGTTCTATAACATTATAGATTTTAAGTTCATTGGCAGTTAGTATGCGGCCTAATTGTCGTCTGAACTCAGTCTCCTCTTGTCGGAGTCTACTCTCTATATCAGAGAGTTTTTCGGATACAACCCGTCCTTTCTTAAGTTCATAATCCTGTATCAGCGATGCCAACTTATCAGTACGAAGCTTAGATAGGTTCAAATACTGACTCCACTTTTCAGCCTCGGCATTAGCGTTAGACTTTACAATAGCAGGACTTAACTGTGCGTATGACGGAGCGGTGCACAAAAAACATATTGAAATTAATATGAGCAAAAAGGATGGCTTCATATGATCTAATTTTATTTGAGCAATCATCTATAAGGTAATCAAGCGTAATTGAATGCAAGTTTCAAAGGAAACAAAGGATTACGTGTACTAAATAAAGGATGAGGACTATAAGTTCCCAAGTCGCTAATATGAGTTCTTAATGACTGCCTCTATTTACTATTGAATTTAAGGATATTTGAGATTTGGCAAGAATGATACATGGCATCTACGGTAACTTCAGATATTGCTCCCCATCGAAGCTACGAATGAGGTTTACCTATTGAGCATATTTTCCTTAAGATTCATAAGCTCCATCTCGCTGAAGTACAATACTTCACGAGGCTTACTACCACGGGCTTCACCCACGATACCTAGGGCCTCGAGTTGATCCATGATTCGTCCAGCTCTATTGTATCCAAGCTGTAGCTTGCGTTGTAACATAGAGGTAGATCCATGCTGGTTAGATACCACTAATGCTGCAGCATCCCAAAAATGTCCATCTAAGTCTGACATAGAAAGGGTTTTAGCACCAGCTTTGTCGTCATCAGTATTATATTCTGGCAGATAGAATGGCTCCCCAAATCCTTGCTGATCACCAATGTGATCTACTATCTGTTCTACTTCAGGGGTATCTACGAATGCACACTGCAATCTCACAACATTACCGCCAATAGAGAGTAGCATATCTCCACGTCCTATTAGCTGATCGGCACCACCACCATCGAGGATCGTTCTTGAATCAATCTTACTAGTCACTTTAAATGCCAGGCGTGCAGGGAAATTTGCCTTGATAACACCAGTAATAATATTAACTGATGGTCGCTGAGTTGCAATGATTAAGTGTATACCTACAGCACGGGCAAGCTGCGCAATACGAGCGATTGGAAGCTCTACTTCCTTGCCTGCTGTCATGATCAAGTCCGCAAACTCATCAATCACTAAGACGATGAATGGCATGAACTTGTGTCCATTCTGTGGATTGAGCTTGCGAGCCGTAAACTTGGTATTGTACTCTTTTATATTTCTTGCTCGCGCTTTCTTTAAGAGATCATAACGCTCATCCATCTCTATGCACAAAGAGTTGAGTGTATAGATCACCTTGCTCGTCTCCGTTACTATAGGCTCATCTTCATTAGGCAGATATGCGAGGAAGTGTTTATTGATTTTACCATATGGGAATAGCTCGACCTTTTTCGGATCTATAAGCACAAGCTTAACTTGACTCGGATGTTTCTTATAGAGTAATGACGATATAATCGTGTTGATGCCTACTGACTTACCTTGTCCTGTAGCACCCGCTATCAGCAAGTGAGGCATTTTAGCTAAGTCAGCAACGAATACCTCGTTAGAGATGGTCTTACCCAATGCGAGTGGTAGATCCATCTTAGCATTCTTGAACTTGTCAGATTGTACTACCTCCTTGAAGGAGACGATCTGGCTCTTCTTGTTAGGAACCTCAATACCGATGGTTCCTTTACCTGGTATTGGTGCGATGATTCTAATCCCTAATGCTGCTAGGCTTAGAGCGATATCATCTTCGAGGTTCTTAATCTTCGAGATCTTAACTCCAGGGGCAGGAACGATCTCATAGAGGGTCACTGTAGGTCCGATAGTCGCACGGATCTTAGTGATTTCAATCTTATAGTTCAACAAGGTCCTAATAATCTGGTCCTTATTGGCCTCTAGCTCAGTTCTATCGATTTCGACTTTTTGATCGCTATAATCTAAGAGCAGCTCCAAAGGTGGATACTTATAAGAAGACAATTCAAGGGTTGGGTCAAAAGGCTCCAGGTGGTCTTTGTTTTCCTCCGTTATGGAGAGACCAGGAGTAGTAGATTCTACTGGATTAGTAGTAGTCTCAAGAGTAAAGTCAGAAACTTGTTCTTCGATTTCTGCCTTCTTCTTGGCACTGGTTGGGGATACACCAAATTGTTCAATTTGGATTTCTTCAAATGGTTTTTTGGCCTCTTCTGAAGGCTCTCCGACCATAGTATCAGGAAGCTCAAGCTCTAAATCGCTTGATCTTACCTGATTACTACCCATTTTTGGGTTGGTCATGGATTCGGTTCTAGGAATGGCCACTTCATCACTGAAGTTGGGCCTTAAAGTACTATCATCGGTTCTCGGTTTGAGCGCAACTTCACGCTCTTCAGAAGGCTTCGCAGTTACAGCGGAGTTCTTAGTCTTTCTAAATCTTAATATTGAGGGATTAAATTTTAATGCTGATGGTATCTTGAAGCTACCTTGAGGTGTAGCCAGAGAAATCGTCTCAAGAGAAGGGTTAAACTGCCATACTGCCCAAGCGACAATGAGGAATAACAACATGATCACTAGTCCAGTAGTGCCGACGAAGTTAGTCAGCCAGTATACCATGTTATTACCAAAGCTGCCCCCTACTGGGAAGCTCGCCCGCTGAAAGATCAATGCCAGCGCAACAGAAAAGAAACACATGGCGAAAAAACTCTTTTGAAAGAATGGCCACGCCTTAATTATAGGTATTCGTTGTATTAGGTGTCTTCCAGCATTGAATAGTACTGGAACCATTAAGAAAACAGCCACGCCAAATCCCCAGTAAATAAGAAAACTGGAGACGACTGCGCCGAGTCTACCTAACCAATTTGTAACAACTACATCACTCTCAAATAATATCGCCCATGACAATGCTAATACAGAGTCTTGGTCTGCCTTCCAAGTGAATATATACGAACTACAGGCTATGAATAAGTATAGCGCAACAAGGATCAAAGCAATACCTATGATCTTAGTAATTCTACTATCAGTTCCTTTTTTCTTCTTCTTCGTTTTCTTAACCTTAGCGGCCATCTCGACATATTATTATAAATGCGAATATATTAACGATCTTTTCATTTCAAAGAATTTTATCAAAATTATTTGCTGATTATCAATGATTTATAATTGTGTAAAAAATGTAATATGTATGAATCCTTGAATGATACCCATTTATACATATATTTATTTCTCTTAGTTATTAAGAATATCTTAACATGCTCACGCAGAATGAATACATACGATACAGTCGCCATCTGAATCTGCCAGATTTTAGTGTGCAGACACAGCTACAGCTTAAAGCAGCTCGGGTACTGGTCGTCGGTGCAGGTGGCCTGGGCAGCCCCATGTTGCTGTATCTGGCAGCAGCAGGTGTTGGGACCATAGGCATTGTAGATGATGATGTCGTAGATCTATCTAACCTGCAGCGGCAGGTATTGTACGATACAACAGATCTCGGCAAGCCTAAATGTGAGATTGCAGCATTGCGATTGTCAGCACTAAATCCTGATATAAATGTATATGCACATAACATCAGGCTCAGCAGTGACAATGCGGAAGACATAATCTCCGGATATGACATCGTAGCTGACGGCACAGACAACTTTGCCACGAGGTATCTGGTCAATGATGCTTGTGTACTCTATAATAAGGTCAACGTCTATGCCTCTATATATAGATATGAGGGGCAGGTGTCCGTATTTAATATGTTGATGCCTGACGGTAGTAGGAGCGCTAACTATAGAGACCTATACCCTACACCACCACCACCAGGAGCTGTGCCAGACTGCGCAACGGGTGGTGTGCTAGGAGTTCTCGCTGGCACAATTGGTTCATTGCAAGCCAATGAAGTCATCAAGATCATCACTGGTTCCACAGATGTCCTGGCTAACAAACTCATGATCTATGATTCTCGTGAACCATCCATGCGAAACATACATTATAAGAAGAGTCCCAAAACAGAGATTACAAGTCTCATCGATTATGAACATTTTTGCGGGACGAAAGCAATAAAAGAAAATATCATGTCAGCACTACAGGAGATTACAGTACAGGAGTTACAAGCTTGGCAAAAAGACAATAAGGACTTTCAACTCATAGACGTTCGTGAGGGGCACGAGTATGAATTTGCTAATATCGGTGGTGAACTCATTCCTCTTGGCGATGTCATGGGATCCCTTGAGAAAATCGATGCCGACAAACCAAAGGTAGTGATGTGTCGCAGCGGTCAGCGCAGCGCAGCAGCTGTTAATGCCCTACAACAAGCGGGTCTTACTAATCTCTATAACCTTAAGGGAGGAATCTTAGCATGGTCTCGAGATATTGATCCGAGCGTGCCGCAGTACTAAGATCAATAGATCTCAGATCCCTTAATCAGGAAATATGAACTATATAGATCTGACTGAGCGTGTAAGAACACTAGCTTATGAAGGTCAAAACTATGAGTTCATCAAGGAGGACTTAGCAAACTATAAAGGGCAAAGTCTCGATCTACACATCGAGCTTGCAACTCGTGATGCGCATGAATACATCGCTAATTATCAGCTCGCCCAGCAATCTAAGTCAGCCGCACTCACTCAAATTATCATAGGTGGAGTCTTATTGGTGCTCGG
>CAZDHV010000025.1:18378-19834 GCA_964505335.1 uncultured Saprospiraceae bacterium
GGGAAGATTGACAAACGATTTTCTTTTTTCAGAGGTAAATAGTCATGCATCAATGTAAGAGTTCATGGACATTATCTAATTCTGATATCTCCTTAAAGTTGCTGGCATTTTTTATTGATTCTAACGAAGCGATGACTTTCAATTCATATTGCTTGTAATCTATTGTTACTGTAATTTTTTTGCCATCATCAAACCTCCCATAGATAATCACAGAGTCTTCAATTTTATCGATTTGAAAAGAGTCAAATTGAAAATAAACACCCTGTGGTCTGTCAGAAATCACATCAACTAAAAAGTTCAATTCAGTAATTTGCTGAATCACAAGTTTTGAATGGGCACCATACGACCACAATAGTATTATCCCCTTCTGGTTGATATGTGTGAACTCTTCAATATCAAAAAGTAGCTTGTCAAATGGTTGTATTGAAATATCAAATAGAATGGGCGACTCTTGATATTGGGAAGAAATTTTGGAGAGGAGAACTTGGTTTGCAATTCTTATGTTTTGAATATCTGTAACAAGATTGAACTCACCTGAATCAAACTTAAGCGAAGTTGTTCTCTCATTCTTAGTATTGAATCTGTTGTACTGATATCTATTTGGGGATTTAGAATATCAAGCCTTCTCTGCAAAGATTCCAATCGACCTGACCTTGATTTATGACCAAAATAGGCTGCAAGGAAAAATCCAATTACTGCGAATAGTATAGTTAATGAGCCCATTTGGGATTCTATGTTCCATTTGATTAATTCCTTAAAAAAGGTACATGTCAGAGGTTTATCCTTGTGACATTCGTATGATCATACTAATCAATAATCAATGCATCCAGTCCTAAATCTCTATACGCCTTATTGTATTTAGCGATCTGGTCATTGATGATATTATCCATTACTCCTTTTGCACTACTCCACTCTTCTGATAAATCAACTTTACGTTGTTGAGCACCAGCAGTAACCCGCGGATCATGACCCGAGCTTCTGGAAATCAGGCTTGCCAGTTCGGCATTAAGTCGATTCGGGAAGTTGATTACATCTTGAAAGGTCTTCTGATCTCGTTGGATGAGTGTAGACTCCCATTCTTTCATGCTATCGAGCAGGGTCGTTCCCATCTCATGCATTTCCTTGGCTTCAGGGATATCCTTGATGATCTCTTGGCGCTGTTGCAATTGCTCCTTTACTGAGATAAACTTTTTAACCGACTCTGTCACCTCGCCATACATGGCAGCAATCTCATCTATGAAGGCCTCTCGTTCTTCATAATCCTGCTGGTCCACATTAAGATTAGGATCCGCAAGGATGGTCATCATCGTTTCACTCTGCGTATCGCCATAGCTGATTATTGCCTTATAGTTGCCAGGTGAGACTGGCACACCCTGATAGCCACCGAGCAAAAACACATCTTCGATACTTGGCAAAGACTCTTTTGTAAGATCCCAGTTGTACCTGTTTAGACCTT
>CAZDHV010000025.1:19934-22365 GCA_964505335.1 uncultured Saprospiraceae bacterium
TCTTCTCGTACTACCCTAACATAGGTGTCATCAGGGATTCCATTAGAAATCTTAGACCACGACGTGCCATAGTTAGTCGTCTTGTAGATCATTGGACTCATATCGTTAAACTTATAACGAGTCACTGCGATATAGGCCGTAGCGGCATCATGCGTAGAGATGTCTATGGCATTAACTAGGGCCTCGGGTAGTCCACTTGGAGTAACATCTGTCCAATCCGCACCTTCATTACGAGTTAAGTACACCTTACCACAGTCGCTACCGGTATACATGGTCCCATCCTCATGAGGCGAGTAGCTCATATAGCTAATCGTATTGTAGACTTCACCACCTACATTTTCTTTTGTGTATGGCGTGCCGCCATCAATTTGCTTTGTGCTATCATTTCGGGTGAGATCTGGACTAATCTCTGACCACGAGATACCTCCATCCACAGTCTTCAACACTTTGTTACTGCAATGATAGATTTTCGATCCATCAAATGGATTCGCCACTATCGGCGAATTCCAATTAAAGCGATATTTCATATCGGCAGGGTGCCAAGCGAGCACGGCTGTCGGATAAGCTATGATGTCCTTGTTAGTCTGTGAAGCTGCATCATATACAGATATGTTACCTTGATAGCATCCACCATAGACCTGTTGGGGATTCTTAGGATCATCGAATGCAATGAATGCACTCTCACATCCTGACACTGGATACCAGTCCTTCCAACCGAGACCTCCCCCATTACTTCTACTGGCTGCAGCTATTGTGGAATTATCCTGTTGACCGCCATAGATATAGTACGGCACTCGCTCGTCGGTAATGACGCGATAGAACTGTATCGTCATCTGGTTCTGCTGGCTACTCCAGGTCTTCCCTCCATTAAATGTAACGCACGCTCCCCCATCATTCGATAGAATGATGTTGTTCGTATTCTCTGGGTTGATCCATAGATGATGCTGATCGCCATGTGGATTCTGTATCGTCTTAAAGGTCTTACCGCCATCAATAGACTTAAGCATCGGTGCATTGAGCACATAGACTTTGTCTTCATCTTGAGGATCGGCGAATATCTCGATGTAGTACCACGATCGAGCTACTGTAACTCGATCACTCGTAGTTTGGACCCAGGTTTCTCCGGCATTGTCCGATCTATAAACACCAGCCTTTTTACCTTCAGCTTCGATGTTGGCGTACACCACTTCGCTATTGGCCGGAGACACATCGATGGCTACTTTACCCAGGCCTTCCGGCAGCCCATCTTCCAATAGTGTCCAGGTGTCACCGCCATCAGTAGACTTATATAAGCCTGAGCCTGGCCCACCACTTCGAACTTGCCATGGCAGGCGTCTGTGATCCCACATACCTGCATAGAGTATTCGAGGATTATGGTGGTCCATAGAGAGGTCTGCACAGCCCGTGTTCTCATCAATGAAGAAGATCTGATCCCAGTTCTTACCGCCGTCAATGGTTCTGTAGATGCCACGCTCCTGAGTTGCTCCATGGGCAGCACCCTGCACTGCGACATAAGCGACATCAGGATTATTAGGATGAATCTGTATTTCTGCGATGTGCCGAGACTTCGGGAGACCGATGTGAGCCCAAGTCTTACCAGCATCAGTGCTCTTATACATGCCATCACCATGTGAGGTCATCACACCTCTTATAGGATGCTCTCCCATGCCGACATAGATAACATTAGGATCAGATGGAGCCACCTCAACAGCACCAACGGAACCCATCTTAAAGAACTCATCAGAGATGTTATTCCAACTGACACCTGCATCGGTGGTCTTCCACAATCCGCCACCGGTGCTCCCCATATAGTACGTCATCGCATCACCGATTACGCCACATGACGCTACCGACCTGCCGCCTCGGGAAGGGCCAATATTTCTAAATTTTAGTCCTTTATATAGTTCAGATAACTCTTGGGCCTCTGAGCTCCATATGCAACACGATAGGATGAGGATAAGTAATAGACGCATGATAATATAATTGGTTATCCTGTAAAGTAGGAAATTTCCGATCGAAACTTGGACTACTCAACACTGAGCTGCTCTATCAAGCTTCAGCCATTAAGGTCTCATTAAGAAATTATGTAGCCCTTATTGTTTTCATTGGGCTGTAACAGGTCCCACATGTTACCATACAGATCTTCAAACACGGCCACTCTACCGTACTCGAAATCTTGAGGCGGCCGAACAAAATTTACCCCGCTCGAATGGTACTTTTCATAATCTCGCTCAATATCATCCGTGAACAGGAATAAGAATACTCGTCCGCCCGTCTGATCACCAATCCTTGTTGCTTGTTCTTCATTCGCAGCTTTGGCCAATAGCAAACAGCATTCTTTTGCTCCAGGAGGGGCAACAAGCACCCAACGTTTCGCCGCACTCAACTGAGTATCCTCTAACAACTGAAAGCCAAGCATATTCACATAGAA
>CAZDHV010000026.1:0-1588 GCA_964505335.1 uncultured Saprospiraceae bacterium
GATCCGATCAGACCCAGCACATTGCTGTCCGTATAATTAGTGTAGCGATATTGCTCGAGAAATTTAAGCGCTTCACTATAGTTGCCAAGGTCCTTGTACAACTTCCCAATAGAATAGTAGTCATGCTTTTCCAGACCCATATTTTCTTTTAGGACACCGTAAACTCCTAAAGCTCCATTTAAGTCCTTGGTCTTTATGAGAGACTCAATTACAAAATCGTACGGAAACCTTTTCTTTGGATTGTCTGTGATGAGATCAGTTCCAATGGCAATTACTTCGTCATACTGCTCATCGTGAAACTTCTGACTTAAGCTGAGGTGCTCTTCAGATGCGAAGTGTCTGTTAAAGATCGATAACAAAATAAAGCCATCACTATAAGATACCGCTCCATCATGCATGTTAATCGGAGTTGCAACCGGAAGCATATTAGACAGAAAATCGTAACAAGCTGATCCGATAAAAACAATGACCACAAATGAGAGGAAGTCCGATGATGCGATACTCTTGTAATGCATCATCAGCGGTATGGATACGACTAAGCTGGCAATAGGTCCTCCAAGAGTGATTAATACTCTTTTCCAAGTATCGCTGACCACTTCTTCATGTCGACACATGCCAATCTTCCAATCCATTATATTGAGCTTTAGAAATAGCTCAAGCCTGCTAATCCGTAGTCGAAAGGTATTAGAGATGTCTCCATAAGAGCCAACATATACGCTGACCGGTTTCTTGGTGAATATCAGCGCAGGGATGGCATGTCCCATCTCGTGAAAGAAGGTGGTTGACAGCTTGATGACAATGATCAATGCGAGTCCGAAGAGTGCTACTAATATTCCGAAGATGAGCTGCATATTATTTTAAAGTCTCCTAATGCTAATTTCCTTCAACAAAATACTTAATCGCTCTTCATTCGATAAATCTCCCTTTATTTCGACGACAGGGCAATCTAATTCCTCGATCCAATTCAGGTGTTCTGTTATACCGCTGCTATTAGACTCATCCTCATATCCTTCTGCCCAGTCGAGAAATTCTCTTGACTTGTTCTTTGCGTTTACATCATCAATTAAACGATCTCCATAACGAACAATCTCTCGCTCAGACAATCTATTCATTCTAATCTCTTTAGGCACTCTCAAAAAGACGGCTAAATCGAAAGCCGTACCCCAAAACTTACTCCAAGTACTCAAAAAACCACTGACCACGACATGCTCACTCTTGGCAAAGGCAACCATTAGATTCTTATTTCTAATGGCTAAAGGGATCTTCTTCTCATATGGTGGCAAGGTCTTCTCCCAGTAGTAGTCATCTGAATCGAGAAACGACCAGTCCATCTGTTGGGCTAAAGATCTTCCCAAGGTCGTCTTACCTGTTCCAGAACCTCCGAAAATTACAATTCTCATCAGATCGTGTCAAGCTCCTTTTCAAAGATGAGCTCGAAATAAGCTGCCGCCCCATATCCAACCGTTGCAGGGGCGAAGATCTGATTCAATCGCCAGCCATCCTCCGCATAGGTTCTGATGATCTCTTTATAATCTTCTTTGGGCACCTTCTTCATCATTTTGGATTTCATTTCCACTTTGACAAACTC
>CAZDHV010000026.1:1688-4540 GCA_964505335.1 uncultured Saprospiraceae bacterium
AAGTTTACTAGCGAGACAGTAAGCATCATCGCAAATAGTAATATTCCAATGTATCTTCTCATGAGTCGTGATTTAGTAGTTATGAATCTACACTCATTAATAAAATAGGATAGGTAGGAATCACTTGTAGTGAGTCTTCGACGAAACCAAGGGGAGAATCGACAGGGAAGGCTCAATAAATCATGGAGTTGATCGCGTAGAATCCCATAAGGTATCAGAATAATTCTCAGTGGATCGGAGATGTAGTACTCCAAACAAAAGTCAATGTTACAGAATCAGGCTATAGGATACTGCCTATAGCATCATTAAGCGCTCAAACGTCAAATCCAAACTATTCAACTCGCCGCTCTCTGATTCAATTTGCACGAGCCCAATATCGTCACCGTGTAGTCCTAATAGTAGTTCTCCCTCTTTAGTTTTCGCGATTTTAAGCCAATCGATAGCGCCATCCATTGTGGCAGCATTGAACTGAATTATTTCATCCTTACTGTAAAATTCGGTAACCTTTACAAATTGCTCTTCATCAAGCCTGAATTTAGTTCGATGCTTATTGAATTTGCGTCCATTAAACAATTTGAGATATTGCTTAAAAAAATGGGGCAGCTCTATATTCAGAGCATCTTGCAATTCAATAATTGACTTGTCATCAAGTCTATTGGACAGCTCTTTCTTATACCACCCAATGCCACTGTGAAAATTGAATTCTATGGCATCACTATGAATCTGTTCTTTATGATCATGGTAATCCACTTCCGTATAACCATTATTGAGTAAGGTATTGCGTGTATTTTTTACATGAATCATTCTTTTTTTCAGATCCGTCTTGTCTTCAATAGTAATATCCTCAGAGTTCTTTCTAATAGCTATAGAATTAGCCCAAGCGCCAATCTCAATGGTTTCTGCACCTTTGACAAATTTTAGCCACCTATTCCTATAAGGATTGACCGGGTAGTTAATGAATCTGATTCTTTGATAAATTTCAAAAATGGTTAAATCTCGATTGAACGTACGACTCACCCTTTGCTCGCGATTGTTATACTCATAGAAATCTGAAAGTTGACCCCAGGCAAGATCATTGAAAAAGAACTGTGTCATGCTGTTGTTTTGCATTGTCTTTACCACAGTTCCGTGCTTATACCCCTCTATGTCTTGCCATATCGTGCATAACCATATGAAAAGTATATTATCAAGTATGCTACTTGCGACATCCTCTATCTGCTGGAATTCGCGAGCATAATAATTCAACTCTTTAGGTGGCGCTACAACTATGTCACCGATTTCTTCACGATAATATCCACTTACTCCCCCAATAAATGTCAAACTATCCATCCCATAAAACAGCTCTACATGAGGTGTATCATTCTTATGAATGGTAGCCATAGACTCAAAACTGCATAGCTCTAGTAGGGCTGTAAACTTTGTAGCTGTACTTGCTCTATTGGACTCATAATAATCAATCACTCGATTGGCATAAGACATGATCAGGTCCTTATGGCTATGATCATTAGCTTCTTGCTCTAATATTGTCAGATACTCATTTCTCATCCTTGAGTTTGTGTTTAATTAACGGAAAACAGCTATTGCGAACTATCATTGTGATGCTCTATCAGCTCTCCCTAAGGTTATTACACGAATAGCACCATGTGTTGAACTAATACTCCTCGGTGAATGGCCTAAAATTCCAAAGTCAAATTAGCTAAAATATCTCCATTGCTAGGATCGATCAACTAGATATGCCCCCTATAAGTGAGTGACTGGTATCCAGTATGTCCAAGAGTCACGATGTGATTACGGTCTTTTAGCTTTTCGTAAATCACTAGTCAGCAATTGATACTTGTGCAACTGATTAATAAATGCTATGACAATATGAATTGCATAAAACAGGACATCCGCCTTCCATAGTGGCGGGACAACGTATAAGAATGGAAGCCAACTGTTTGCTACCCGAAGATGATTCCTACAACACTGGTTACAGCAATTATCGACGTGAATATGGCAAATGCCATAATCAACATTAAAACACTATTAGAGAGCTTGCCAAATGTATATTCTTTCATCAGATCCTTACGATTACCCAGATATAGTATGCATCCGACCGTCATAGGCAATATGACCGAGTTAAACGCCTGTGAAGCAATCATCACGACTACAGGTCGGGCATGAAAGATCGGCACCACTAAACCCAACAGTGATATAAAGAACACCATGATGCGATACTTGGTCAGTGTCATCGTTCTGGGAGAAGAATTGTAATCGCATAGCAACCACGGTAGCATCAGCACATTAGGAAACTGCGAGGACACTCCAGCCGCAATAATACCAATGGCAAATATGGCTACCGCCATACTACCGGCTATCGGCTCGAGGAGTTCTATCATCTGAGAGGCCTTAGTCAAGCCGAGATTTTCAGCATAGAGCGTACCTGCCGCTGCCGCCATAATTGACATACTGATTACGAACATCAATATTACCGACACCATAGCATCTCGACGTTGCGTTTTGGCATCTGCAATAGTCCACCCTGCCTCCTTGACTAATGTGGTTCTGATGATGAATAGACCTGAGAAGACCGTAGTACCTACCATTGAGGCAATCACTAGATAGGGTCCTTTCCCGGCATCGGCTGGAACGATAGGTACATTGGGAATTAGCCCTTTGATAATATCGGAAGGCGGTGGCATCAACAGGAAGAAGTTAGCCAAGAAGCATATGGACATAATCGCCACTACCACGGCCAGCGCTCGCTCAAAAAATCGAGTCTCGCCATTCCAAAAAATGAAATAAACGATCGCCACATAAAAGGCAGCAAAATAAATCGGTGCAATGCCGCCATCAACGAATGACTTGGACCA
>CAZDHV010000026.1:4640-15929 GCA_964505335.1 uncultured Saprospiraceae bacterium
GCTTTTGCCATGGCTGTCACGCTCCCCGTACCGATGTTAAAGCCTAATAGAAATATTCCTGGCAGGAAGAGCGCAATACCTTTGGCAAGTTTATCTTTCATTGACGGCCTATCTCAGGTGGTTTACTTCCCTGGCGCTACACCTGGCCCAACAGTGCCCTCTTTAAACCATACTTCAGAGTAGCTTCCATGAGCGTATTGTTCGGCTATGACACCTCCATAAACATCCGCTCCAGTAGACCATACTATATTGGTCTTCGGGTCTTTGCCATTAGTCTGATTATATACGCCTTGTTTAAAGTACATGTGTGATCCAGTATAGGCCTTTGGCTTTTCGATACCATCTTGACCCAGTGGACCAAAGAGGCGAACAACCTGCTCTGGAATATCTGCTTTGGTAGCATACTCGGTTTCGATTAGACTCTTCGTGAACGTCTTCGTCTCATGCCCAGGACTCGAGAAAGTCACATACATAATGCCTTGGTATACATTGATCTCATAACTAAACTCTTCTCCTAACTTGATGCCATCAGCTGGTTCGGCAGGATAGCTATCTGGGGCTTCCCCTACTATGGAGAAATCATATCCCCATACAGGGTATGAAAAGTCCCAGCGGCCCTTGTTATCTTCTTTAGTAGTACCAGTTGTATTAATCTCATAGTTCCAAAATACTGATCCTTTGTCTTGTCCTGGAAACTTCTTATAGTAGATCTTGATAGGCTCATTCTCATGACCATCGCCACCGTGGATTTGACCAACAACGGTAGAGTATGATGCTGCAACACGTGCATCTCCAGTTGTAGATACGTGCATAACCTTCAAGGTCCCAGTAAGTCTGCCCCCTGTCATAGGAACCCATTCGGCTGTCTGGTGCAACTCTGTTCTGGTATTACTGGAGTTTGGTGAGGTAGTCCCTTTGTTAGGCGTCTTATAGACCACCCAATCAGTACCACCTTCAGTAGCGGTGTAAAAGAAATCATCATACTTGTAATCAACAAGCTTCTTCTCTCGTGTGCCGTCCCCCATCAGTATTTTAAACTGATCCATAAAGGGTATCACATCACTCGGATAATCGGCTTTCTCTTGAGTCATAGCCTTGTCATCCTTATAAGGCTCTGGCTTAGCGGTTTCCGATTTGCAGGCTAGAAGGATTGATAATAATCCAACAATGAGTATCGATGCAATAATTGAGTTTGTCATCTTTATAGTCATATGTGTTAGTTCATTTTTATTGTAATAGGAATAAGGGTGTAGTTTAAGGCTGATCTATGTTGATTTAGCTGTTTTTATTTATGAGCATAATACCTAATAGAGTAATTCGAGTTTTTGCTGTTGCTCCACCTTAATTTGACCCGAGTTAGAAACTGTGTTTCCTTCGTGGTTGTTATTCTTGGCACCCCACAACACTGCAACATATCTAATCGGATTATTAGTGAATAAGTTATCGAACATGTGCACATTGATAATGCCACGAGTCTTGACAAGTACTCCACTCTTCTCTTTTCTACCACATTCGGTGAATGTACTCTTGTCGAGGCGTAAGAATCCGCCAATAGTTGACTCATCATAACCTCCCCTAAAGAAGTGGATGACATTCTGATCAATCCCTTTGAAAGTACAATCATTGATGGTGATCATCTCTGCGTTATAATCTCCTTTTTCCTCGGCAGCAAGGACTATTCCGTTGTCACAATTCTGAAGTAGGGTGTTTGTCATGGTGATCGAATCGGCAAATGACCCCTTGGTAGCATGAAGCACATGGGAGAAGTCTTCCACTACACAGTCTGCCAAGGACAGCTGATATGTTGTATACATGTTCTCTGCTAATGGTGCGAAAGCAACTTGGCCATTTTTGCTCTTGATAGCTACATTTTGAAGCTTGAGGTTACCCTTGCCATGCATCTGAAATGCAGCTTCACCCGCTCCACCTGTGAATGTAATTATAGCCTTCTCCGAGGACTTGGATCTGATAGTGATCTCTTTATCTATGGCCAGACTGCCATTGACTGTATAGGCATCACCTGTCAGATCGATGATATCACCTGAGCTGGCTTCAGCCAGTGCAGATGCAAGAGCTCCAGACTCAGCAGCCACACTATGAAGTTTAGGAGCTGATGCTTCTTTCTTAGGATTAAACCACGAAGGCCCATAATCGTCCGTATTGATCTTAAATTGCTCAGCTGCAGAGACAGACACGATTGCGCCGATCTGGTTGTTATCAGCCCTTGAGGCACCGAAGATGTCGGTTTCCACCTTGTCTGATTCAAAGTATTGAGCTACACTATCCAAAATCCCATCCGTAGAGCCCGTAGGGGCGTATAACCACTCATTGACCTTAGTCATGTTTACATCGCCGTTTTGGAGGGCATCATATTGCGTGTAACGAGCACCGCCATTATCTATGACATTACCTGCGAAGGTTATTCCGCTCATGTCATCATGGTTGACCACGGGGGCTCTATCCTCTTCTGAATTATAAATGAGGTTATCGGCAACAATAGTCCGAATCGGCGCCGCAGACCGAATCTCACTTGGAGGCAAAACTCCAGCACTGGCTACATTCTGGCCGACACCTATCTGGATAGGCGCTCGGCAATCCACCCATGTATTGAAGGCGATCACGGCGTCATGTACCTGCATATATCGATTAAGTGATGACTTAGGGATACCATTCATCACTGCCAATGGACTTCTGAACTCCTCTCCTCTGATCTTGTAGAGGTAGTTATTAGTAACCGTATGACCACTGTTGACTAATCTGATGCCGCCATAGAAGTCTGAGTCGTCATCCCCTATGAAGATATTGCCATCGATGGTCGCATAATCACTATGTCTCATCACCAGCGATCCTTCACATTTATTGAAGATGTTGTTTCTAAATGAATTAAAATTAGTCTTGTCAGAGATGACTTCCACCTCACCATTACAGGCCTCAAAATAGTTGTTGGAAACTGTGACATAACCGGGAGTCATAGAAGTCTCACTGCCTCCTATACGCATCGTCTCCCCTCGTGGACCTCCCTTACGTGGACGTGGGCCAAAGTAATTGTGCGATATCTCATGGTAGTTCCGAGTATGCTTATTACCACTATGATAGACCATTACCGTGGCTCCGTCATTACCCTTGCCTGCGATATAGCAATGATCCATCTTATTATGCTTACCATAGAATTCAACCCAACGGTTATTTTGCCAGCGATTTGGCATGGTGAAATCCTCAATAACACAGTTGGTGACTTGCGAATGAAAAGCAGTCTTGTCTTCACCGATTTGATAGCGTATAACGCCTCCACTTGGCGAATATCCATTCCTAAAATATAAGCCATCAACTATCAGGTGCTTGCCACCCAGATGAAGCGATGATTGTCCTTCGATAAAAACTTCTCCTGCAGTTTCAGCCCGAAGTGTAATAGGCTCATCTTCAGTGCCCTCTCCATAGAACTCGATCTGTACATCCTTGTAAGTTCCATTGGCCATTGTAATTACAGAACCGGGTTCAGCCTCGCCTATGGCAGTCATTAGCCCTTCCATATCACTGACTGAAGTGCCAGAAATTGAAACTTGCTGCTCACATGATGTTAGCACCAGTGCGGCAATAATAAGATAGTAGTAGATTTTCATAGTTATAGATGTTATCATTGATATCGATGTCTCAAGACATCTACTCAGTTGTTTAATTTTCATACAATTTTATCGTCCCATCCAGCCGCCATCGACGAGCATGATACTACCATGCATATAGTCAGATGCTGCAGAACACATGAATACGATGGGGCCAGCAAAATCTGCAGGCTTTCCCCATCTATTGGCAGGTATGCGGCTCGAGATATTTTTACCTCTGACAGGGTCCCGCTCCAAGGGTTCAGTTAGAGCGGTACTGACATATCCAGGAGCTATGGCGTTGACATTAACACCGTGCTGCGCCCACTCATTAGAAAAAGCCATCGTCATCTGACCTATTGCACCTTTACTTGCAGCATATCCAGGTATAGTTAACCCTCCTTGATATGTGAGTATTGAGGCAGTGAATACGACCTTACCTCGTCCTCTGGCGACCATTTTCTTACCAAACTCTCGAGTCAAGATGAATGGCGCAGATTGATTGACTTCTATGACATGATCCCATAGCTCATCGGCATGATCTACGGCAGGAGCCCGTTTAGTAGTGCCCGCATTATTCACCAATATGTCAACAACAGGATAATCCTCATGGATTGCTTCAATGAAAGAATATAAGGCTCGGCGATCACTAAAATCGCATGTGTAGGCCTTGAATGTTCTGCCTAAAGCCTCTATAGCCTGTTGAACCTCGTTACCGTCTCTCTCAAGTGTGGCGCTCACTCCGATGATGTCCGCTCCAGCCTCTGCCAATGCTATGGCCATAGCTTTTCCGATACCTCTTTTGCAGCCTGTAACTAATGCTACTTGCCCCTCCAATTTAAACTGGTCTAGTACACTCATAATGACGGTTCAAAATAGGGAAATTATAGGGCTTGGCACTACACAGTAACGAGCACTTTTGACTGTATTATCTACAAAATAAAAACAGCCCTTAAGTTAGAAACTTAAAGGCTGTTGTATGAGTATCAATACCCGTTAAGGCATCGATTCAGATCATGCTATATCTTAATACCCTGGGTTCTGCGTTAAGCTTGGATTTCTGTCAATCTCATTAGCAGGAAGTGGGAATAAGTAATCTTGTGCTGGATCGAAATTAGCCTTAGCGCCTTCTAATCCGTCCGCACTGAATACCTCGCTACCTAATTCTCTACGAGCGATGTCATACCATCTCTTGAACTCAAATGCTAACTCTAGTCTTCTTTCATCCATTACCATGTCTCTAAATGCGCCTTGGCTCATTCCAGACTCTACTGGTGCAGGAAAATCAGTACCATTTGCCGCTCTTGCTCTTACTCTGTTTACAAACCCTTCTGCCTCAGCAGTACCTGGGTTGATCTCGTTTAATGCTTCAGCTGCTATTAATAACACCTCTGCATATCTGATCATAGAGTAGTTGTAGTTAGATCCTCTACCATTACCTGTAGCTGTAGGGCCAAACATTCTTGTATACTTAGCAATATGTGGTCTATTAACCCCTCTTGTGTGGAAGTTCATAAACACATCAAATGTCTCAACAGCACCATCAAATGTTCCTGACGCATCAAAACTTACATCTTTTCTGTAATCTCTGTCATCCCAAGTTTCAAACACTGCTAATGATGGTACTGCTACAGACCAACCACCACCGTAGCCATATCTGTTGTTACCTCTAATACCTGTAAGTGCAGCTTGATAATCTCTTCCATCATCACCATTGGTTGCACCAATGTGATCTAAGGTGAATATAGGCTCTGGTGAACCATCTATAAGAGATGCATCGAATAAATCCTGAAAGTCAGGTTCTAAGCCTAATCCGTAGGCTGATTCATTACTAATCACTGACATGGCATTGTCGTAAGCCTCTTGCCAGTTACCTAATGTAAGGTGTACTAATGCCAAGTAACTTTCTGCAGCCGCTTTTGACGGTATAGATCTAGCTGCCTGAGTAGCTGGTAACCACTCTGCTGCGAACTCTAAGTCAGAAATGATACTTGCATACACATCTGCCGCAGGAGTCCTAGCTGCCGTAGCTGCCTCAGTCAGATCAGTATTCTCATCGATGAACGGAATGTCCCCGAACTGCCTTACTAAGTGGAAGTACGTGAATGCTCTTGAGAAATGTGCCTGTGCTGTCACAGGATTTTTAATGGCATCTTCTACTTCTACATCTTGTGCTCCAATAATCGCTTGGTTAGCCGCTGCGACTATCTGGTAGGTTCTGAGCCAGTAACCATCAATCATACCATTGTCTGTAGGTACGTTGAAGTCATTATGCTCGATTCTACGAGTAGAGGTAGTAGGATCCCCAATATCAACCATATCTCCTCTCAACATAATCGTGAGAGACATCTTTCTTCCCCAAAAATCCTCGTGAATCATGTGTCCAATAGCAGCGTTTGCCGCTGTCTGAATGTCTGCAGTTGTTTGGAAGAAACCATCTGGTGCCAATAAACCTACTGGCTGCTCTTCAAGATCACTACAGCTGAATAGAACGACTCCTAATGTGAGGAGTAAAAACTTAAGCTTATTCATTTTAGATAATTTTGAAATAATATTTTTAAAAGGTAACATTTAAAGAGAAATTGATCGATCGGAAAGTTGGATAATTTCCAAAATCGAATCCTTGAGTAGTATTACTCTCAGATGCGCTCTGACCTCCAGATCCAAAGAAACTAACCTCTGGATCTAATCCAGAATATCCTGTAAATGTCAATAAATTTTGTGCGCTGACAGAGAATCTGATGTTCTCTAACCCTATTCCCTGTACAGTACTTGACGGTAAGTTATAACCTATAGCGACGTTTTTCAAACGTAAATATGTTCCGTCCTCGACAAATCGGGTAGATAAATCTCTACCTCTCACCGCTGCTCTCGGAATATCAGTGTCTGTATTCGTCGGAGTCCATGCATTGAGTAGTTCCGCAGTACCATTAGAGTCACCATTAAACAACTGCACTGCAGTCAGATTGAATATATCTCCTCCAAATGCTCCTTGGAAAAATATATTCACATCCACTGGTCCAAAAGTCAAGTTGTTATTAAGACCTAATGTGAAATCAGGATTTGGATCACCAATAATCGTTTCATCATTCGGTGAGATAACGCCATCATCGTTAAGGTCATTGAACAGCTGATCTCCTGCTTGTCCACCTTCGAATGTTGCAGTTCCTGCAGGGAAATCTCCACCTTGGTATACGCCAGCATACTCGAGTCCCCAGAATACACCTACTGCCTCTCCTTCTCTTAGGATGTGCGTCCGCGGAAGGTTGAAATATCCCGGTGAGGCATCTTGGAAGATATCTGCACCATTTAGGAGTGTAACGAACTCATTTCTGTTACGAGAAATATTAAGGTCCGTTGACCATGTGAAGTTATTCTTAACAACGTTACGCGTACCTATTGTAAGCTCTACACCTCTGTTGTTCACTTCACCCACGTTTCTAAGACTCGCTGGATTCAAAAATCCTAAGAACTGTGGCTGACTTGAATCTTCAATGATCAAGTCTTCTGTATCAATGTTGTAATAATCAAATGTGACATTCACTCTATTATTCCATAAGCCTAAGTCAAATCCAAGATTCGTCTGAAATGATGACTCCCATCTCAAGTCAGGGTTAGCCACCTGATTAGGCGTTACATTGTTGACTAATTGTCCATTGATCGGAGTAAATACCGATCCGAAGCTCGCCAATGATTGGAATGGTGAGATCGCCTGATTACCGGTCACACCATAACTCGCTCTCAGCTTAAGATCTGACAGTACGCCATCTCGATTGAAGAAGTCTTCATTGTGTACTTTCCATGCAACTGCACCTGAAGGGAATATGGCATACTTATTATTAGCAGCGAAATTAGATGCACCATCTCGTCTTATAGTAGCTGTAAATAACAACCTATCATTCCAATCATAATCTCCTCTGATATACTGCGAAACTATTTCTACCTCCGAAAATGAAGAACTCGGTAATAACTGAACGGCACCATTTCCTAGATTTCTAAATGAGAAGGAATTCGATGTGAAGCTCTGTGCACCTGCACCAAATCTTTCATTTTGCATTTTCTGATAAGAATATCCTCCTAATAAGGTTAACTGACCATTACCTAATCCTTGAGTATACGTTAAGTAATTCTCACTGATCAATCCAGAAAATCTTAAATTATCTATGTTAGCCGTACCTCCAGTACCTCCCGCTGTTACTACCAACGTAGACGGTCTAAAAATTCCTACTGTTGAGTTGCGTGAGTTAAATCCAAATGTTGACTTGAAAGTTAAGCCCTCGGCAATTTTAAACTCTCCATAGAAGTTGGTTCTATTTCTATCATTAACTGTTTCGTTAATTGCTTCTGTCGCTACGGCGAATGGATTATCTACATTATCACCAACAGAGTTAATAGTATTCACACCATTTGCATCTTGGATCGGTAGATCTGGTGCAAACCTGAACAACAAAGCAACAACATCATCACCACCACCATTGGCAGTTTCACCAGTGGACTGGGTGGGAACACCATTTTGTTGACCACGACTTACGAAGAGATTCGCTCCTAACTTAAGTCGATCTGTTACTTGTGCATCAATATTGGTCAAAAATGTCGCTCGCTCAAAATCAGAGTTGATGATAACACCCTGCTGATTGAAGTATGAACCAGAGGCATAATAATTTATATTATCACTTCCTCCTGAGAATGAGATTTGGTGATTATTTATAGCACCACTTCTATACAATTCATCCTGCCAATCTGTCTCGGCACCACCGGACTGGAATGACGGGTTAATAGCTGTCTGATAGCTAGCCCATTGAGAAGCATTAAGTAATTCAAGACGATTAGCCACTGTATTAATAGAGTAGTTGGAGTTTAATTGAATCTTCATTTGACCATTACGACCCTTTTTAGTGGTTACTAATACAACACCGTTAGATCCACGAGAACCATATATCGCTGCTGCAGAAGCATCCTTAAGAACTTCAATAGACTCGATATCTTGTGGTTGTGGAAATTGTGCGCCCAGGAACCCATCCACTACGATAAGTGGAGCACTACTTGCGTTGATTGAGGTATTCCCTCTAATCCTAATGTTAATAGGAGCTCCAGGCTCGCCACCATTATTCGTTTGGATTTGCACACCGGCAGCCCTACCCTGCAAGGCCTGTGCTGCGTCCAACACTGGAAAAGCCGTCAATTCTTCAGCTTTAACAGATGACACAGATCCAGTTACATCACTCTTCTTACGAGCACCATAACCGACTACGACAATCTCATCGAGCTCGGTCCCTTCGGCAAGCACTACATCGTGCGTGCGCTGACCTGTAATATCGACGGTCTGTGTGGTATACCCCAGATAAGAAAATTGTACCTGATCACCAGGATTCACCTGGATGCTATAGGAGCCATCAAAATCAGTGACTGTACCCGTTGTAGTTCCCACTACAAGCACATTGACACCGATTACTGACACATTATCTTGATCAGTCACTGTACCTGTTAAGGTATAGCTCTGAGCAAAAATTGATGCGCTAAATAGTAGCATGAAGAAAAATAAAAAGTGAGTTTTAGTTATCATTTTTTCAATAGTTAGATATAACAGAATTCATACTGAGCATTTCGATTTTCTTTAAAACCGATTATCGTTTTTAATTATGTCCATGAGAATGTTTTGATTGACATTGGTTCATATTGGTTGACCAAATACCAATAACTGGTACACCAATTTGTCTGTAATAAATATAAAATAATAATTCTTAGACAAAGCGTCTTTGTACAATTTTAAACGCCAATTGTTCAAGTCCAGTGAAAATAATTTTCAGAATTCGCCCTTTTGTTCAAAATTAGTGTTCGCCAGACTGTCCTGTCTGTATCTGAGAAATGACTGATTGAGCTATAAACAGCTCTCTCATGGAGGTTCTTTATGCGTTGATTCTTCCGCATAGAGCACTCATACACGGCTCATTAACAAGCCGTGTATGAGTTAACTCAACTACTTTTTATACTTCTTAATGGTAGCAAGTGCAGTTTTCACATTTTTGGTGAGCTGTTTGAAATCCTTCTTAGCTACTATATCCTTAGTAAACAATTTGGACCCCATACCCACACATGTTGCTCCTGCCTCGAACCATCCTTTGAGATTATCTTCTTCCATGCTCACGCCACCTGTTGGCATAATACTCGTCCATGGTTGAGGGGCCTTGATTGCCTTTACCATGCTAGGCCCATATATGCCACCAGGGAAAAGCTTGACGATCTCACAACCGAGTTCTTCTGCCTTAGTGATTTCAGTAATAGAACCACATCCGGGAGACCATAGTACTTTGCGTCGGTTACAGACGATTGCAACATCCTCTCTAAACACAGGTGTAACGATAAAATTAGCGCCAAGCGCCATGTATAAACTCGCTGAGGCCGCATCCGTAATAGATCCTACTCCAATTACCATCTCTGGTAATTCCTCAGCACAGTATATACTTAACGCACGAAATACCTCATGAGCAAAATCTCCTCGGTTCGTAAATTCTAATAAGCGAGCACCACCATCATAACATGCTTTTAAGAGCTTTTTAGACAGCTCGACATCACTGTTGTAAAACAGTGGAACCAGGCCCGTGTCCTTCATGGTCTGCGCAACTTCTATTCTTGTAAATCTTGCCATACTCCTTATCTACTTACACGTCCTGAAGCATCACCACTCATTAACTTTTCAACCTCGGCCTTAGTGGCAAGATTGGCATCACCAAAGATGGTATGCTTTAAGCATGATGCTGCTACTGCAAAATTGAGTGCCTGTTGATCATCGTCTGGATAGTTCATCAATCCGCAGATCAATCCACCCATAAAACTATCTCCGCCTCCTACTCTATCTACGATATGTGTGATCTGATATGTTGGTGCTTCATAAAGCTGCTTACCATCCCACAGAACTCCTGACCAAGTATTATGTGATGCACTTATACTGCCACGCAGTGTAGTAATTGCTTTCTTACATCTCGGGAACATCTTCATCAACTGCTGCAATACTGACAAGTATGCCTTGCCCTCAACATGATCTCCACTTGTCACATCAACTCCCTCTGGATGTAATCCAAAGTGTTTTTCTGCATCTTCCTCATTACCAAGAATGATGTCACATCCAGCAACTAAATCAGGCATTACTTCACCCGGCTCTTTGCCATACTTCCATAATTTCTTGCGGTAATTAAGGTCAGTAGATACCGTAACACCCATTTTATTGGCCATCTGTATCGCCTCTAAACATGCGTCTGCAGCTCCTTGAGATATTGCTGGCGTAATACCAGTCCAGTGAAACCACCCCGCATCTTTAAACACCTCTGCCCAATCTATCATGCCAGCTTCGATAGAAGCCATACCAGAATGTGCGCGGTCATAGACGACCTTACTACCCCTGCTTACTGCACCAGTCTCGAGGAAATAGATCCCTAAGCGCTCCCCACCTCTTGCGATGTGTTGAGTACCTACATTGCGCTTACGCATTTCCATCAACGCACATTCGCCGATGTCGTTATTGGGCAACCTGGTTACAAACTCAACAGGTATACCATAGTTGGCAAGAGATACAGCTACATTGCTCTCTCCGCCGCCATAAATAACATCAAAACTTGAAGACTGACTAAATCTTCTCCATCCTGGAGGGCTCAGCCTAAGCATGATTTCTCCAAATGTTACTACCTTTTTCATT
>CAZDHV010000026.1:16029-21552 GCA_964505335.1 uncultured Saprospiraceae bacterium
GTAATCGTATGTACGGCCGCTTTAGAAGTACCATAGATACCCGCACCAGGACCACCTGCATTCCAACCAGCGTTAGAGGTATAGTTGATAATCGTTGGGTTATCGCCTTTCTTGAGGAAAGGAATGGCCGCTCTTGAAGCAAAAAAGACAGAATCTAAATTCAGAGCCATAACGAAACGGAAAAACTCCGTAGTCATCTCTTCGAATCTTGATCTTCCACCTAATCCACCTGCGTTGTTGACCAGGACATCGATTCTGCCATACTTTTCACCAATTTTCTTGATGTTAGAATCTACTTCATCTTCCTTAGTTACATCAAATCCGTAATACTCCGCAGTAATTCCATCAGCTGCGAGCTCCTTAACTCTTTGCGCTCCTTCATCGTGCTTGATACCATTTATAACTATGGTAAATCCGTCTTTCCCTAATCTTTTTGCTACTGCTAAACCGATACCTGCTGTGGCACCTGTAACTATAGCAACTTTCCCATTTGACATATCAATATTTTAATTGTGTAAAAAATTGGAGACTCTTAAGCTCCTATATTTTGTTCTTGAATAATTTCATTTTTAAAAAATGCGAATTTCGTTAATTCGGCTTCAATGGCTGAATTTTTGGACATAAAACCCAAACTGCAAATAGAGCAATCGCTGTCAAAGCGCCTCCGACTAAAAACGCAGCTGTATAATTGCCTCCTGTAGTGATGTAGGGGATGATATAGGTTAGTGCTGCACCAGCCAGTTTAGCAGCTGTCCCAGCGAAACCCGAAAGTGTACCTACAACTTTACCACCAAACAAATCACTTGGAATAGTCTGAACATTACCAATAGCAGTCTGAAACCCAAAGAGTAACACCGCCATAATTAAGACAGCATTCATGGCACTCCCAGGTGCTTTTAGTGCGATAAAGCAAGGGATCATGATGATACACCCTAAAGTGATGACCATCTTTCTGGTCTTATCTACACTCCATCCTGCTCCCAATCTATTTTGTGCCAAAAGTCCGCCAAACCATGCTCCGATCATCGCACCTACATATGGCACCCATGCAGTGAAGGCAATGCCCTTCACATCCATGCCATATACTTCAGATAGATAAAGAGGAATCCATCCTATAAATAGCCACCATATCGGGTCAAGTGCCGCCGAAGCTATAATGACTCCCCAGCTTTCTTTATGGCCCATAAGCTTACCTGTATTAGGGTTATATCCCTCATCAAATGTTCCATCGTCGTCCAGATCCTGATTCTTCTGACCAGACAGAATATATTCCTTCTCTGAATCCGTTAGCCATTGGTGATTCTTAGGATCAGCCTTAACAATATAAAACCATGGAAGCAACCATATAAATCCCAAAATACTGACAACGATAAATATCGACTGCCAGCCCATATATGCTGATAGTATACCAATGATCGGATAGGCTACGATACCACCAATAGCCGCACCTGAATTAAAGATGCCCTGCGCAAAGGCGCGCTCTTTAGTCGGAAACCACTCTGCATTAGCCTTTGCCGCTCCGGGCCAGTTCCCTGCCTCGGCAATACCCAGAATAGATCTGATAATTGAAAAGCTCAGCAATCCCTGTGCAAATGCATGAAGAAAGGTGGCAAGTGACCACACTCCAATTGACAGCGCAAAACCAATCCGTGTACCAATCCAATCGAAAATCTTCCCAAAGATCGTTTGTCCTGCTGCGTATGACAGTATGAAGAACGTCATGATTGTACCATAGATCTTCTTAGTTGCATCTTGCTCCATCTCTGGAAAAAGATCAGCGGCAATGTCTGGCCATAAAGCTCCGAAGGCTTGGCGATCGATATAGTTAATCACTGCCGCAAGAGCCACTAAGCCTACGACCCACCATCGGAGTCCCTTTACTTTCTTCATGTGTAATAGTTTTGTTTTTTGTTTTTAGGCTTCTTTGTCTCCAAAATAAGAGACACCAGAGCCATCCATAAAGTCCTCTCTAACTGGACTAAATGTATCTATCAGCATCCCCTCTTCTAAGCATACGGCACTGTGTACTAAATTCGGTTCGATATAGACGCCGTCTCCAGCATTGACAATTTGTTTTACACCATCTATTTCAAATTCAAACTTGCCTGATGCACAATATGTAGCTTGAGTGTGAAAGTGAGAATGCGCTGAGCCTAAAGCTCCTTTTTCGAATTTTACTTGGACCATCATAATCTGATTGTCGTATCCGAGAAACTTTCTTGAGACTCCCCCTCCGAGATTCTCCCATTCCATTTTGTTTGTCAGGATATACTTTTTACTATTTCTTTCCATATTATTCATTTATCAATTTTAAAGGACCTTTCCACTTTATTATCTCGTTATCTATTTCTATGCTATGATTATGAGATTCACTGCTAACGTGATTGGCTATAGCTAATATCCAAGATGAGCCGTTAACATGAGTAAATCGCATTGCAGTATAATTGTCAGTATCCATCATGATTTCAATATTGCTGATCGAACTGAATGGATTGAGCGGTGTTTCTGAAACAGTGTCGTATGAGCCATGGGATTCAATAGTACTGACAAACAGACTGTTCCCAACATTTGATCTCCTCAAAATGTGTACGGGATCAGCTCTCAAGTTAAACTCTGGATCATTAGCTCCCAGTCTTCCAAAAATAATCTCGTCATTATCCGTGGTGACTGTACTCAGTGTAAAAAACCTATCTTGATCAAACCAAGAAAACTGACTCATGTCAGTTAGCCCATCAGAGATCCCTTCAACCCATATATGTTGATATCCGTCATCTGCTCCCAGGACTTGGCGGCCTTCATTACCCCGAGTATACTCCCAATTAGCCGAAAGGTGATGCCCTTTGAACCAAGTAGGTAAATCATAGGTCTCAGCATCTTCCCCTTCCACCCTAAATACGTCAAGTAATAGGGGATATTCAAAATCTTCTTCTTTCACTAACACTAAGGTGCGATGGAGAATCGTACCGTCATAAGCCGAGGAGTCTTTTACACTCACGGCTAATAATGAAGAGTCATCTACATGCGAGAAATATAAAGTCGATTGATGCTCTTCGGCGACCTTTACTTTTCCTTTATTTTGACTTTGTCCGTTGATTACGAGTGTATTATGTGCGATCGTCTGCTTAGAAAAGGAATTGTTTTCCTTCAGATAGCGGCCGCCTCCTTTTTGATCAATATTGACCCAGCGTGCCGAACCATAGTCTTGGATTATCTCACGCTCTTCACCAGTTAGTGAGTAGCTCAAGCGATCAAAATGACCATGCCCCATACCATGCGCTGCATACTTCACCAGAGCCATTACTTCATCGTTTGGTTTAGTCTGGGATCTGAGTATGGTTAATCCCCCTTTATTCCCTTCATATCCGTCATTGAAGCTCATCGAAGTATGTTGGAAGTTTTGCATTTTGCCATCGGCCAATGCTTTGGCAACCTGAAATCCAGAACCATCAAGCAGTACTTTACCTTGTTTATCGGCAACACTTAAGAGCATAGGATCATTGCCAAAGTCTGCATAGGCAATATCAATTGCACCAACCACTTCTCTTGAGAGCCATGACATGCCTTTTTGAGCATCATTAATAGGAAAGAATCTCCCCTGTGCATCAGTTTGATTAATTAAAGCATAGACAGACTTTTTCAGAATACCATCACGATATCCGTAGATATCTATGTCTGGACGAGCATTGGATAGCGATTTAGCGAATAACAAGAATGGCGTCATCGCATAACGCAAGTAATAAGGTCCTTCGGTAAAATGTCCATCTGGCGAAAATGAATAGTCTAATTGAGCTAAGAAGCCTGCCTTAGCATGGTCATCAGACTTGATATACCCACCATCATTATCACGCAGGTTCTTATCTAAACCATCATTTTGCAATCCATATAATGCCCGATTGATCAACTCCTCATCATCCATTACTAAGCCAATCATGCCTACTGCGGCATTAGCCCAAGTACTATGGTTATGGATTCGATTGAAAAACTGTGGGTTCTCGGCAGAGAGAAAATCTGCCATTGGTCTAAATAGATTGGTATTTAGATGATCTCTTTCTTTGGCTGACAGGTAATCATAGATACAATCGTAGGCTTGGCTGCAATAGACTAACCAATTGGAATCATTGAGGCATTGCCAAAATATCTTGCCAGTGGCATATGATCTATTGGTTGGATGAAGAGGCAGTGTTGGAAATATCTCTGCGTATGCCATAAAACTCTCTTTGACATATTGAGCATACTTCTCATCTTCAGTTATCTGATATAGCGCACCTGCCTTCTGTAGAATGAAAAAATTCTTTTTGTGACGCTCATGAGTATAGCCTCCAGCCATGTCCTTGGGGATAGGTACTTGAATACCTATTTCTATTTCCTGATCAACCTCGTTAATCGTGTTCTGTAGGGTTTGTTGAAATAATGGTGCTACTTCTAGCTGAGATCGGATCTCATTGACTTCAATAGTGGTGAGAGTCAAAGTAGGGTGACTTTGTGCTCCAAGTTGAAGAGCAAGAACGCCATAAATAATATGCAGAAGTACCCTACCTATCACTGATTTATCTTAGTTAGCTACAGAGAATTAGGACGATTTAGTTGAAACTTCGATATAACGTATTCAACTAAACGCAATCAGTTCATCCTAATGATCAATCTCTGCGGTTTTAAAGTAAGGGCACTCAGATATTGCACTGAGCACCCTTCTAATATGAAAAAACTATTAAACTGTTCGCATGAGCCCAAAATTCTACGGGCTCACGCGTTTTATCACTTTTCGCAATCTTATCTAACAGTTATCGATATGATTACGTACTGAGTCACTCTAGTCGTTGATGGCAACGATATTAATGAAGTCAACTCTCATTTCTTCAAGTCCACTTGCAAAACCAAATCTCTCAAAATCTGCAGGATCTTCAGGAGGATTAGCATTTCCTATACCTCTTATGTAGATCGCTACACTGGTATTAGCTCCCGAATTAAATCCTCTTGAGTAAGACAAGTAACCAGTTTCTTCTGGATTATCAATCGTCCAAATCAACAAGTTATTTTCTTCAAGCTCCAATTGCGGAACTGAAGTATATCCGAATCCCTCCTGCGGGATATCCACCGTGTTATCAAAAAAGAATGGTTGGTATCCATCTTCGTATCCTGTGCCGGCGAGGATTCTAATCTCCAATACTGATGGTGTCTCACCAATCTCGGAAACTAAGGCTCTATGCTCAGCAGCGAGGGTAATTTGATAATCAGCATTTGGCTCTATTGCGATCTCCTGATAGGCGTGATCTGGCTCACGATCATCAAATTTGATCACATCTGATCCATTACCAGTACTCGACTCACCCTGTTCTCCAACATCTCTGTTGATCCAGCCAGAACAAGCACAATCAGAACCTGAAGATTTAGGAAGTCTGACGAAGTCCTGATTTAATAGCACAGGATCCGGTGTTGGTGGCGCCTCCGGCTCAATGACTTCTACTTCACGTGAAATCGTAGAGGTTTCGCCATTGGCGTCATTAGAGGATAATGTCACTGTAA
>CAZDHV010000027.1:0-3966 GCA_964505335.1 uncultured Saprospiraceae bacterium
TGTTCTCTTTAAATAAATATGGACTCCCGTTATACTCACTGTACCGCTTCTCATCTATCGGAGTTGTGTTGGTGATGAAAGTCTGCCCCACCAGAACATATCCTGAGCAAAGTATTAAAAAAAGCATGCAAAGAAAACGAGCGATAGGATTCATAGTCAGTGAACTTAATATTTTGAAGTGATGGAAAGATAATCGATTGATGATAGGTATTTTCTTAAAGACTACTTAGTAAATCATAAATTCGGGTTAAGAAAATAGCATTGAGATGATCAATTTAATGAGTGATACCGTGACTAAGCCAACTATTGATATGCTCAAACATATGTTTACTGCAGAAGTGGGTGATGATGTATTTGGGGAAGATCCATCAGTGAATGAATTGCAGGATAGGGTTGCAAAGCTATTTGGCAAAGAATCAGCTTTGTTTTGCCCATCAGGAACTATGACAAACCAAATCGCTATTAAAGTACATACTCAAGCGCTTGATGAGGTCATCTGCGATCACTATAGCCATATCTACCAATATGAAACTGGCGGATATGCCTTCAACTCTGGGGTTGCGATAAATCTAATCGAAGGACAGTATGGCAAGGTCACCGCTGATCAAGTTGATAAAGCCGTCAAGCCAGATTATGACTGGCTCCCAAGTACTCGTCTAGTTGTCCTGGAAAATAGCTGTAATAAGGGAGGCGGCAGCTACTATACCAAAGATGAAATGATGGAGATCAGTACTGTATGTGCCAAACACAAGCTCAAATTGCATCTAGATGGGGCCCGGTTATTCAATGTACTAGTAGAAACAGGTGAGCACCCTAAGGACATCGGATCGATCTTCGATACCATTTCTATATGCATGTCTAAAGGGCTAGGAGCTCCTGTAGGTTCGCTGCTTATAGGCAATACTGAGGATATAAAAATGGCCCGCCGTTACAGGAAAGTGATGGGTGGAGGAATGCGTCAAGCCGGCTATTTAGCGAAAGCATGCAGTTATGCACTTGATCATCATGTCGAGAGACTAAAAATAGATAATGATCGAGCTAAATCAATTGGCTCACTGCTTACTCAACTACCATACATTAGCCATGTAAGACCTGTCAAAACCAATATTGTCATATTTGAAACTACTAGTGAGGAGATGACGGTCAATCTAATCGAATATCTGAAAACCAAGGAAATCCTGTGCGTACAATTCGGACCTACGGCGATTAGATTTGTATTTCACCTTGATGTGGCAGATGATATGATTCCAAAAATCGAGGAGGCCTTAAAAACGTTTACTCCTTAGATTTTCTACGGAGGAGTTCGTCTCTGATCTTAGCAGCCTTCTCATAATCTTCTGCTGCTAAGACATCCTCTAATAGCTGGGTAAGTGCATCTTCGGACATGCGCTCATAAGTCTCGCCACCTGATTTAGAAGTTGAGATCTTCGTGGTAATAGGGTTGTCTTTACTCTCGCCTTCTTCAAGCTCTACACCTGCAGACTCAAGGATGAATTCATATGTATAAATCGGACAATCAAATCTCACTGCCATAGCAACTGCATCTGAAGTCCTACTATCTATCTCGTACTCCACACCATCTTTCTCACAGACTAACTTAGCATAGAACACTCCTTCAAGGAGATTATTGATGACCACTTCTCGCAGTTCTATATCAAAATGTTCAAGAGTGTTTTTGAACAAATCATGTGTCAGCGGCCGATTAGGGGACATCTGCTCCATTGCAACGGCTATAGCTTGAGCTTCGAATCCACCTATAACTATGGGTAATCTACGGGTGCCCTCTATTTCTCCGAGAACAACGGCGTAGTTATGTGACTGGGTCACACTATGAGAGAGTGCAACTATATCTAATTCAATCTTTATCATGTAGTTAATTAGGCTCCGCTTGTCATTAAACTGATTATGCCATCGTTTGGTTTTGCTTAGAGCTAAAAAGTAACTAAGCGCAAATTAGCTACAATTTGCGCTTAGTTGAAAATATATTCTAAGTCTTCTTTGTAAAATGTACTCTACTGTGCTAAAGCTTTCTTAAATGCCTCATTCAATTTAGGAACAACATCAAATAAGTCCGCACAAACTCCGTAATCAGCAGCCTTGAAGAAAGGTGCTTCTGGGTCTTTATTGATTACAACTATACACTTTGAACTGTTGACTCCAGCCAAATGCTGTATTGCCCCAGAGATTCCTGCTGCTATGTATAGATTAGGACGAATGGCTACACCTGTCTGACCTACGTGTTCATGGTGAGGTCTCCATCCAGTATCTGCTACAGGTCTTGAACAGGCTGTAGTCGCTCCAATTGTGGTCGCTAATTCTTCAATGATTCCCCAGTTTTCAGGACCTTTCATCCCTCTTCCGGCAGAAACAACCAACTCAGCTTCTGGCAATGGAACCGTACCATCTACCGTCTTAACTTCCTTGATAGTCACTGATGAAGCTGGCACCTCAACAGAAATGCTCTCAACTGCACAATCTCCGCCTACTTCTTGCGGAGGGATAGCGTTGCCCATCAGGCTCAACACCTTCTTCGGACTACTAACCGTATACGTAGCAACTGCCTTGCCAGAAAACACTGGCTTAGTGACCTTTATACCCGATCCATCAGAAGATGGTACCGCATTTACCTGCGATACTACTCCTGCCTCAAGAGCAACTGCAAGTCCTCCTAACAGAGCTTTACCATTAGCCGAGTGATTAAGAATCACTACATCAGCACCTACTTGATCGGCTACCTGAGCTATTATTTTATTATATGCTAAGGTGTCAAAGCCTCCATTATGTGCCACATGAGCTACTTTGCTCGCACCATATTTTCCTAATTGTTCTGGACTTGTTGCATCACCTATTACTAGAGCTATACACTCTGTGCCTAAAGCTTGAGCTGTAAGGTGTCCAAAATGTGTAACCTCAAAAGCGGACTTCTTAAATTGTCCTTTGGGATTTTCTGCTATTACTAATACTGCCATGATATATAATTGTGATTGAGGTTTGTTAAATAACTTTTGCTTCTTCCTGAAGTAATCTCACGAGTTCGTCCATATTTTCTGGATCGATCATCTTCACTCCAGATTTAGCGGTTGGTAAAGTGTATTCGGTTAAGGATACATGTGCATTGGCATCAGTTGGCTCTACTACCTCCAATGGTTTTTTCTTCGCCATCATAATCCCTCTCATATTGGGAATTCGCTGCTCAGCTAATCCTTTAGCAGCTGACACTACAAACTTACCACTGACGTCAGCAACCTCTACACCACCTTCTATATCTCTCGTTACCGTAGCGGTCGTTCCATCATGCTCCATTGCAGAAACATATGATATAAAAGGGACACCTAAATATCCGGCAATTGCTCCGCCGACTTCAGAACCATTAAAATCAATTGATTCTTTACCTGTGAACACTATGTCAAAGTCATTTGCCTGGACATAATCGGCTATATTCTTAGCAACCATCATTGAATTAGTCGCATCCGTATTAACTCTGACCGCCTTATCAGCTCCAATTGCCAACGCCTTTCTTATCACGACGTCGTTGCTAGCTGGACCAACATTAATAACTGTAACCGTCCCTCCGTGCTGCTCCTTGAGCTCTAAAGCTCTGACGAGTGCATACCATTCATCATATGGATTCATGATAAATTGAACTCCGTTAGTGTCAAACTGAGTATTCCCATCGGTAAAGGCTATTTTCGCCGTTGTCTCTGGGGTTTTATTTATACAAACAAGTAGATTCATTCCGTGCTATTTTTGTTATACCTCCTAATTAACGAGGTGTACAAAAGTAAGTTTTATACAAAGCGAGGTAAAGATGGATAATTGGCGTGTTAAACAACTTGAAGAAATGTTAGCTCAAGATCCAAAGGATGAATTTGTATTATTCGCCTTAGCTCAGGAATACGGTAAATCAGAGGACTACCCTAAAGCGATTTCTTATTACGTCAAACTGAAACAGATAAATCCTAATTA
>CAZDHV010000027.1:4066-21374 GCA_964505335.1 uncultured Saprospiraceae bacterium
ACTACCCTAAAGCGATTTCTTATTACGTCAAACTGAAACAGATAAATCCTAATTATGTAGGACTATACTATCATCTAGCCGCAACATATAGTATCCTTAAAAACACCTCAGAGGCCCTTAACACCTACAATGAAGGCATAAGAGTGGCTGAAGAGCTGAAGGATCAACATGCTCTCGCTGAACTAAAAAATGCCAAGCTAAATTTAGAATTAGAGCTATAATTCAATTACTCCTTCGTATGACTTAACCGCGGGTCCACATAGCCAAATTCCTGTAAATGCCCCATCACCCTTCTGTGCCCTAACCTCTAGGTGGCCGCCCTCTGTTTTAACTTTTACCCTATGCGAGCCATTAGGACTATTCTTTTGATTCATATAAATGATCGATGCAGCCGTTACTCCTGTACCGCAAGACAAAGTTTCATCCTCAACACCTCGCTCATAGGTCCGCATAGCAATATGATCATCGCAAAACTTTACAAAATTGACATTGATCCCATCTTCTTTGAAAGTTGGATTATATCGTATAGCACGAGCTGCTGAGATGATGTCAAGATTTGTGACATCTTCTATAACTCTTACATAGTGAGGAGAGCCTGTATCAAGTACATAGTCTTCGTCCGACGAATGTATTGTTGACACGTCGTTCATTTTTAACTCGACATGATCTGATTCGATCTTAACCTGGTGTGGGCCATCAACAGCAATAAACGAGGCTTCCTTACTAATATGCCCTAAATTATAGGCCAGATGTGATATTGCTCGACCTCCGTTGCCACACATACTACTGAGACGTCCATCACTATTATAATAGATCATCTTAAAATCGTAGGTCTCATCAGGCTCTATAATCATAAGGCCATCAGCACCGATGCCAAATCTCCTATCGCACATGTGAGCAACCTGATCAGTACTAATTGCATCAAAAAAGCGAGTAGTAAAGTGATCTATTATTACAAAATCATTACCTGTTGCTTGATACTTATAAAACGGAATCTTCACAATGACTTATTTAAATGCAAAGTTAAGCTATACAACAACAAGAGAGATATAGCTAAGATTACATAAATTCGCAATATATAAATCGCTCATTTGCTAAAGTTGCTCCTTAATAATCCATTCTTTAATGCTGTCAAAAATATTCTGACGGTATTAGATCATGATCAGAAGCGTCGCTCTGTCTATATGATTGGATTGATGTTGATCAATGCTTTGTTTGATGTGTTAGGGTTAGCGACAATATTGGTGCTTATAAGAAGTGCATTGGAAGGTGAGACGATTTCTTCCCCGACATATATTCAGACTGCAGATATCTCTACTATTGAGCACTACTTTAATCTAGGACTCAGGCAGATTTATCAATGGATAGGTGCTACCAGTGAAATAGAAATGCTGTTCTTCTTATCCATTGTAATATTTATCACTTTCGTTGTGAAGAATGCTGTCAGCCTATGGATAGTATATATACAGACCAGATTTTCATACAACATCGCACTGCGTCTTAACAAGAAGATGTTCAAGCGCTTCTATGATGAAGGGTATCTGTTTTTAACGGATCAAACATCAGGTAAGAAAGTATATAACATCGTTGATATACCCATGCGATTTGCATCGCACTACCTCAATCCAACATTCTATTTTGCTACAGAACTGACGGTAATACTCATATTGGTCGTTGCTCTCCTCCTATATAATCCATTGGCCGTATTAATGCTAATGGTAATAGTGATTCCGGTCTTCTTAATAATCTATCAGTTTAGTAAGGATCGCACTAAAATGATCGGTGAGATCAGAAATCAGCTTATGCCTCTGAACTACGCCAAGGTGATAGAGTCTATGAAAGCATTCGTCGATGTGAAATTATCGAACATCGAAAATCACTACTTATTGCAATATGAAACAAGCCAAAAGAAACTGAACAGAGTTGATGTTCTAAATAGAGGGATCTATGAAAAGATCCACCAAAAGACTAATGATATCATCTTTGGACTTGGAATATTGGTAATTTTTGCCTTCGCCTATTTTACGGGTGCAAGCAAAGATTCAGTATTGACATTATTAGGTTTTTTTGCCGTTGCTGCGTACAAGGTTCTGCCCTCGATTAATAGGATGATGAACTCAATACTTCTCATTAAGAATAGCTCCTTCACCATTAAAGAACTTAGCGTAGTAGCTAACCAGTCCTTGGAGCCATTTGAAGACGTCGACAGGATGCCTTTCGATAAAAGTGTAGACTTAAAGAACATCACATTTACCTATCCAGAATCAGATAAAGCTGCACTGTCAGATGTATCTCTGTCGATCCAAAAAGGGGAAAGTGTCGGTATAATTGGAGGATCTGGATCTGGCAAAACCACTCTTCTTAAGCTATTTCTTAGGTTGATAAAACCACAGTCTGGCAGCTTTGAGATAGATGGAAGCGCCATCGACAGCCTATCTGATGATGCCTCATTTCAACGCAATATTGGCTATGTTGAACAAGACGTATTTATCATGAATGGTACACTCTCAGAAAACATAGCCTTGGGTTTTGAACAAATTGATGACCAGCTATTGCAGCAGGTGTTAGATGAATCGATGCTTTCTGCATTTGTCAGTCAGCAGTCCGAAGGGCTGGATATGCAACTTGGCGAAGGAGGCGTAAAATTGTCAGGCGGACAAAAACAACGTGTAGGCATCGCAAGAGCACTGTATAAGAAATCTGAAATACTAGTCTTCGATGAGGTTACCAGTGCGCTAGACCCAATCACTGAAAGAGCCATTGTCCAAAGTATCAATCACTTGGCTTCATTAGGTAAAACCATTCTCATAGTAGCACATCGAATTACAACTCTTGAGAAGTGCGATCGCATCTTAGAATTAGTCGACGGCAAGCTAGTAGGTGAACGAGGATATGATGAATTAATCAAAGAACTAGTGCTCCATGAGTAAAAAAGTCGCCTTAATAACTGGAATAACTGGACAAGACGGAGCATATCTTGCTGAGTTCTTGCTTAAGAAAGGATACATAGTTCACGGCATTAAGAGACGTAGTTCCTTATTTAATACTCAGCGTATTGATCATCTTTATCAGGATCCTCACGAACCAGAAATTCGATTCAAACTTCACTTTGGTGATCTAAGTGATGCTTCCAATATTATTAGGATTATTAAGGAAGTACAACCGGATGAAATCTATAATCTGGGTGCCATGTCTCATGTCAAAGTCAGTTTTGACAGCCCAGAATATACCGCCAACGTAGATGCCTTAGGCACTCTGAGAATATTGGAAGCGGTGAGATTACTAGATCTAACTCATAAGACGAAGGTGTATCAGGCGTCCACGTCTGAGCTATTTGGCAAGGCGCAAGATGTGCCCCAGAATGAGACGACACCATTCTACCCACGATCTCCGTACGGAGTAGCCAAGTTGTATGCCTATTGGATAACAGTCAATTATCGGGAGGCATATGGCATGTTTGCCTGTAACGGTATCTTATTCAATCATGAGAGTCCTGTAAGAGGTGAGACTTTCGTTACTCGTAAAATAACCAGAGCAGCGACTAAAATTGTCTTAGGGTTACAGGACAAACTGTACCTCGGTAATCTTGATGCCAAGCGAGATTGGGGTCATGCTCAGGATTACGTTGATCTCATGTGGCGGATTCTGCAACATGATAAACCAGAGGATTTTGTAATTGCCACAGGCGTAACTACATCCATTAGAGACTTTGTATCAAAGGCCTTTAAGGAGCTAGGAATCATCATCTCGTTCGAAGGCAAAGGTGCTGACGAGAAAGGGATTGTATCCAAGTGTAACGATTCAGACTACGGGCTCCCTATTGGTTCTTGCGTTGTCGAGATAGACAAAAACTACTTTAGACCGACAGAAGTCGACCTATTAGTCGGAGACGCTTCCAAGGCAAGAGAGAAATTAGGTTGGATTCCAAAATATGATCTGGATATGCTTATATCCGAGATGGTCGCATCAGATTTAGAACTCTTTAGACGAGAGAAGTATCTCAAGGATCAAGGATTTGAGATCACCAATGTGCATGAATAAGAAGTCTAAAATATATGTAGCAGGTCACCGAGGAATGGTTGGGTCTGCTATTGTGCGTAAACTGAACGCTCATGGTTATGAGAATCTCACTTTAAAAAATTCGTCAGAGCTTGATCTACGGAATCAAGAGGCGACAGCCCAATTCTTTAAGGATGAAAATCCTGACTATGTATTCATCGCTGCTGCTAAGGTCGGTGGAATCCATGCTAATAATACCATGAGAGCAGAATTCCTCTATGACAATCTTCAAATACAAAATAACCTCATACATCAGAGCTATAAACACGGGGTCACCAAATTGCTATTTCTTGGTTCATCCTGCATATATCCTAAGCACTCGACACAACCTATGTCTGAGGATCAGTTGCTGACAGGAACTCTTGAACCAACTAATGAACCTTATGCCATCGCTAAGATTGCAGGACTAAAAATGTGCGAAGCCTATTGGGATCAGTATGGGTGTAATTTCATCTCTGCCATGCCAACCAATCTTTATGGACCAAATGACAACTATGATCTAAGCAATAGTCATGTGCTACCTGCCCTCCTAAGGAAATTTATGGAAGCGAAAGATTCTAATTCTTCTGAGGTCGTCATGTGGGGTTCGGGTAGTCCAATAAGGGAGTTTATGCATGTAGATGACCTCGCAGATGCGTTGCTATATCTGATGAAGAACTATGATGACCGCGAGTTTATGAATGTGGGTACTGGAGAAGAGGTCAGTATTTTGGATTTGACTAAAATGATCAAGAAGATTGTAGGCTATAATGGTGAAATCGTCCATGACCGCAGCAAACCTGATGGCACCCCCAGGAAACTTATGGATAGCTCAAAGATTCATGGCTTAGGCTGGAAATCTAAAATTGGTCTTCAAGACGGAATAAAACGGGTATATCAGGCCATAAGCAAAGAAAGGCCTTGGTAAGACCATTTACCTATATTTGTCTTAGGTGCTGGAGAACATTCGCACGAATTATTGGATTCGGAAAGTAAGCACTGATTTAACATGATGATTTCCATTATTGGTTTAGGATATGTAGGTCTCCCTTTGGCGTTATGCTTAAGTGATCATTACGACATAATCGGATACGATGTTGATCATAAAAGAGTCACGTCACTTAAAAGAAGCATTGATGAAAACCAAGAAATAGGTTCTGGTTTCATTGAATCGAAAGCCTTAGCGTATACCTCTTATGCTAGTGATATCCAACCTGCAACAATCTATATAATCGCAGTACCTACAGACATAGATAGCAGCGATCAACCCGACTTGAGTCATCTGATAAATGCATGCATGACGGTAGGTCAATATGTAAGTAAAGGTGACTTAGTTATCTACGAATCAACGGTCTATCCTGGTTGTACTGAGGAGGTATGTATCCCAATATTAGAATCACAAAGTGGGCTGAAGAGTGACAAAGATTTTCATGTGGCTTATTCACCAGAACGTATTGTTCCTGGCCAGATCATTGAAACCCTAATAAACAGCGTTAAAGTGGTCGGAGCTAATGACAAGAAAACATTAGAACGGGTCTGCGAAATCTATGAAACAATCCTGAGTAAGCCCTGTCATAGAGTATCTTCAATCAAAGCTGCTGAGGCAACTAAAGTTTTGGAAAATACTCAGAGAGATCTCAATATCTCCTTGATGAATGAGATGGCGATCATCCTCGATAAGATGGATATAGATAGTAGAGAGGTCATTAATGCCGCATCAACTAAATGGAACTTTCACGACTATACTCCAGGATTAGTCGGTGGTCACTGCATCAGCGTGGATCCACTTTATCTTATCCACAAGGCTAAACAGCTGGGACATATACCACAAGTTATAGCAGCAGGTAGAAGAGTCAACGATTATATTCCAAAGTTCATCGCTACTAAAGTGGCCCAATCACTTATTAACAATGGTATCAATCCTGGGAATAGTAAGGTGTTGGTTATGGGGCTAAGTTTCAAAGAGAATGTTGCCGACATCAGAAATAGCAGAACAATTGATCTCGTACACGAACTTCAGAAGTATAGTATCGAGATACAAAGTGTAGATCCCGGAGTAGAATCTTTCGCAGATACGACTATACATTATACTGCCCTATCGGAGATTACAGATCAATACGATGCTATAGTGCTAGCAGTCTCCCATGCGGCTTTTAGAGATTTGCCATTCGATTGGTTCGTCGAGAGAAGCGTTAAGGTAGCTATGATATTTGATGTTAAAAATCTATACTCTGATTTTCGTGATAGGAAGAATCTTAAGTATTGGTCGCTATGAAGGATGTTAAGATGGCATACTTAGATAGGCTCTATCAGCAGAACAAAACTGCTCTTGATGAAGCCTGGTATAAGTCGGTAGAAGTAGGAAGATTCATAGGCGGTAAGGCCGTAAAACAGTTCGAACAGGAATTATCCGACTATCTGCAAGTAAATCATGTGATTAGCTGCGCTAATGGCACTGATGCGCTCCTGGCTAGCCTAATGGCGCTTGATATTGGCCCGGGTGATGAAGTCATTATGCCAGCATATGGATATATCTCAGCATTTGAGATGTGCTTGTTACTCCATGCCAAACCAGTATTAATAGATATCGATGAGTTCTTTCATCTGGATGCGTCACTCGTCGAGTCCAGAATTACTAATGCTACAAAAGCTATTGTCGTCCAGCATCTCTATGGGCAGATGGCAGATATGGTCAGACTCACTGATATTTCTCAAGAACACCAGATTCCCATTATCGAAGATAGCGCCCAAGCCATTGGTAGTACTTTACAAGTTGAAGGAACTGGAGACAAACATGCCGGCACCATTGGTGATATAGGTACATTTTCGTTCTTCCCTACCAAGAACTTGGGTTGTTTTGGGGATGGAGGTGCTATTGTGACTAAAAATGATGATCTGGCACAAAAGCTCCGCTTAATATGCCATAATGGTCAAACGACTAAATATCATCATGTCATCATTGGTATGAACAGTCGTCTAGACAGTCTACAAGCAGCAATATTGACTGCTCAGTTACCTGAACTGGACAGAAGAAATAATAGACGGAAAAGTCAGGCTGATAGATATCATGAATCGTTAGAAAAACTCAATGTTAGGCTACCTCAGGAACGTTCTCAGGCCAAGCACAGCTATCACCAGTATTGCCTTCTTAGCCCTAACAGGGATCAGTTACAAAACTATTTAAAAAGACAAGGGATTGAAAGCATAATCTACTACCCAAAGGCCATTCATCAACAAGAGGTGGCCATCGATTACGCTGCTGAAAGATATCCACAGAGTGAATTGGTAGCAGAACAATTGTTAGCCATACCGGTATCGCCTCAGCTTACTTTAGAAGAGTTTAATTATGTCGTAGATAAAATCATACATTGGTCTGAGCATGAGTGATTATTTCCAGCATGAGACCAGCATCATTGATACTGGAGCTATAATAGGTTCTGGGACCAAGGTGTGGCACTTCTGTCATATCTCCTCGTCTGCAATTATAGGTTCTAACTGCACGCTCGGTCAAAATGTCTATATCGGACCAAAGGTCAGAATAGGTAATGGAGTGAAAATTCAAAATAATGTTTCTGTTTATGAAAGTGTTATCCTTGAAGACGATGTTTTCATTGGTCCATCTGTGGTTTTCACTAATGTGCTTAACCCAAGGAGCGGGATAGATCGAACATCAGAGTTCTTGACCACTACGATTAAGAGAGGAGCTAGCATAGGCGCTAACGCTACTATTATATGCGGCAATAGTGTAGGTGAATACTCCTTTATCGGGGCGGGAGCAGTTATGACTAAGAGCAGCGGCGACTATGAATTATGGCTCGGTAATCCAGCTAAACGTGATGGCTGGATTAGCGCTCATGGACAGAGATTAACATTTGATGATGATGGTGTCGCACTTTGTGCTGCAACTGGTGTACGCTTTTTATTAGACGCACAAAATCGTATTCGAATACAATCTTAGGAATTTTCTGTAAGAACTCGTCATCTGCAGATTGGCATCGAATTAATCAATACCTGCGAACCACAAAAGTTGTTCTCATAAGTTTATATAATAGCTTGCATTAGTAATGAACACTATTGCGCATTAACAATGAGCAATATCTTGCATTAGCATTGAGAACCATGTACCTTTGTAGCTCATAATAGAAGAGAACTAAAAATATGCTGCGCTCTCAGATCAATGACGTCCTTGCAAGTCAGGTAGAATTACTCAACTCTGTAGACCAGTATATCCCAAGACATAGAACCAAAGATATCGTAGAGCAAGATGGGTTTGCTACGATAATCACAGGAGTGCGCCGATCTGGTAAGAGCACGCTCCTAAAGACGATGATGAGTAACGACAAAGGCGCCCATCAGTATTTACACTTTGATGATCCTCGACTCATAGACTTTGATGTCCAAGACTTTTATATCATCGAAGAGCTATGTGATCCAGATACTAAGTACTACTACGATGAAATCCACCAAATCACTCAGTGGGAAAGGTATGTACGACACATAACGGAAAGGAAAAAACCTATAATCATTACGGGTTCAAATGCAGCCATGCTCAGCACAGAACTCGCTACCCTATTGACAGGGCGTCACTTGAGCTATGAGCTATTCCCATTTGACTATCGAGAGTATAAAGAACTAAACAATTCGGAATCAGAAGTCAAGGAGGTAGCAGAATACATCCGAGATGGCGGATTTCCGGAATATCTGACTCACAAAAATGACGTCATCTTACAGCAACTACTCACTGATATCGTCCAGCGGGACATCGTAGCTCGATATGGCGTGCGTGATAGCCATGCATTACTCCAAATCACGATGCATCTCATCAATAATATTGCACGTCCATACTCCCTCAACAAATTGAAAAAATCTTATAAGATAGGTTCGGTTAATACCGTAGCATCTTATATCCAATACTTGGAGAATGCATACCTCTTCTTCAGCATTTCAAAATTTGACTACAGCTATAAGAAGCAACTTGTCAATGAAAAGAAGGTATATGCAATAGATACAGGATTTGTACGGGCCAACACCATAAAGCTACAGGACGATCATGGTCGCTTATTGGAAAATCTTGTCTTTCTATATCTACGTCGTCAACATCGCCAAATCTATTATTACCGAGATGAATGGGAATGTGATTTCATCCTTACTGAACATCAACAGGTCACCAGATGTGTGCAAGTCTGTCTGCAATTAGATCGTCACAATATGGAAAGAGAGGTCAATGGACTCATCGAAGCACTAAGCTTCTTCAACCATGATCAGGGATATATAGTAACAATGGATCAGCAAGATAAACTGATGAAAAACGGTAAGACTATAACAATAATCTCCGCACATGACCTTCTGATGGGTTTATATATATAAATTTGCCATATGAAAACCTTTGCGCTGATCGGTGCTGCAGGATATGTGGCCCCAAGACATATGGATGCCATAAAGCATATAGGCGGAAGCCTTGTTGCCTCATTGGATCCCCATGATAGCGTAGGGGTATTAGATAGCTACTTCCCCAAGTGCGATTTCTTTACGGAGTTCGAGCGATTTGATAGACATCTCAATAAATTAAAGAGAACAGGTAATCAGGTTGACTACTTAGTCATCTGCTCTCCAAATTATCTTCATGATGCCCATTGTAGGTATGGCCTGCGCAACGATATGGATGTCATCTGTGAAAAGCCACTAGTCATCAATGATTGGAATGTGAAGCCGCTGAGAGAATTGGAGCAAGAAACTGGTAGAAGCATCAGTGTTGTTATGCAACTGCGATTACATCCTAACGTGATCGCCCTCAAGCAGCGAGTAGAAGCTGGTCCAAAAGACCACGTTTACGATATTCAACTAACCTATCATACCCCTCGAGGCAATTGGTATCACCACAGTTGGAAAGGAGATTTAGCAAAAAGTGGGGGGGTTAAGCTCAACATCGGTATTCATTTTTTTGATATGTTAGAATGGATATTTGGGACCAAGAAAGAGGAGAACATCATCAATCAGAACAACACAACTGTACAAGGTCGATCAATCTACACTCGTGCTTCTGTAGAATGGAACCTATCAATCGATCAATCTATAGAGAAGAAAAGAGCTCTACTGGTAGATAATGTACCGGTAGATTTCACTGAGGGATTTGAGCAATTGCATAGGACTTGGTATGAGAAAACTGTTGTAACCGGATGACTGATATGCACGAATGTTACCTATGTGAATCGACCGAATCACAATTATTATTTAGTGGAGATCGATTCGATAATCCTATCAAAAATTATGTTTGTAAACAATGTGGATTTGTCAGCATATTGCCAAGACCAACACAAAAAGAGCTAACCGAATATTACCAAAAAGGAGAGTTCTCAAAAGAAGGACGGAATTTGAGCAAACCCAATGATGCAAAAATCGCTCATAGTGAGAAGTACGCATTAGATCGAATCAATATTTTAAATAAATTCCTGCTTGATAAGCCCCCACCTTCAAAGGTCTTAGAAGTAGGTTGTGGAATAGGAAGTTTTCTATACTACTGCAGAGCGCAAGGGTCAGAGGTTTTCGGTATTGAACCAGATGAAAATTTTGCTGTAGCTGGTAAGGATATGTATAATATTGAAATCGACACTAACACCATTGAAGACTTTGAAGCCAAAACTAAATTCAACCTAATAGCCTCTTTCCACGTCATTGAACATGTTATTGATCCAAACTCGTTTTTATCCAAAATTCATTCTCTTTTGGAAGATGATGGGTTAATCTTTGTTGAGTGTCCTTCGATCGATCGTATTTACGGAAAAGAGGTAAAAGACTTCTTCTGGAATGTCCATCTCAATTCTTTTTCCGACAATACTTTGAAGGGGTTTCTTATCAAGAACAAATTCAAAATCATCAAACGATACAGATATAAGGGTTTCATAGGATACATCGCACAGAAGACGGAAGATACTCTATCTTATCAGCAATATAAGGATAGCCCTGCGGCGATTAAACGCACATTGAAATCCTACAAGAATACTCTTACCCAAAAGATCACAAAGCACGCTCGTACAATAGGTGCGGTTTATTCGAACAAGGAGATTTACGAATTAGCTCGTTTGGCGATTAGAAAAAAAGGAATAGAGAAAAAAATTGATTTTAATCAGAAATCCTACAAAAGCAAGTCTAAAAAGTTCTCTGTCCTACATATAGGATTTCATAGATCGAACAATGCAGGCGACACCTCCCTGTTCAAGGCAATTGAGCATCTCTTACGAGCAAAGATCGATCATATCGATTATGTACGTCATAATCTACATCAAAGTGTTACAAAGAAGTCTATAAAGTATTTCAATCAATTTGATCTAATCGTAGTAGGAGGTGGCGGCCTATTCTTGAAAGACACTAATGCAAATGCTACTTCTGGGTGGCAATGGTCATGTCCTGAAGAATACTACACCAAAATTAAGACTCCAATAGTTCTGTTCGCTGTGGGATATAACAGATTTCGCAATCAAACTGACTTCTCCGAAGCATTCTATTCTAATATCAAAACCCTCCATCGAAACTCCACATTTTGGGGAATAAGAAATAAGGGTAGTCTTGCAAAGGTAAATGACTCTCTGGACATCGAAGATTCTGAAATCATAAGGTTCCAGCCATGTGTTACTACATTTTTGTCCAAGCTATTGGGCCTCAAAAGAACATCCACTCCCAACAAGAAGATTGGCCTTAATATAGCCTTCGACCGTCACCATAAACGTTATGGAAACAAGGAACTTTCCATTTTTAAATCAATCAGTGATGCCATAGAGCAATTGCAGACTGAAGGTTACACAGTAGATCTCATTAATCATGTGAATACCGATGCACGATTCAACCTATGGCTTAAGGGAGCGTCAATCAATCTCAAGAATGTTAACCTTCAAGGAACCACACTCAAACATCAGATCAATAAATTCCAACAGTATGATTTAGTCATGGGTACAAGAGGTCACGCTCAAATGATTCCTTTTGGAGTAGGCACTCCAATATTTAGTCTCATTTCACATGATAAACTTGGCTACTTCTTGGATGATATCGATCGTCGACAGTGGGGTGTAGAAATTAACGACCCCAATCTTTCTCAAGCAATTTTGGATCGTGTTGCAAATCTAAACATCGCCAAAGAACAAGAATACATTTATAAAACACAGGAGGAGTTCATGGCGTTGACCGAATCCAATCTTGAGATGATTATAGATAAGAAGAGTATTTCTTAAAAGCTCTTTCTGCCACACCCCAATCTTCAGGCTCATCAATCTCGACAGAGGTCCAATCGGGCATTTCTATGATACCTATAGTACCTGATAGTCTATTTTTAGCACTCGCTATTCGCTCTACTTTATTAATATAGAATGCTCCATTCTCCATGAACAAACCATCAAAATCCTGTCTCCTTGGTCGATTCCTAAAATCGTAATTCAATGGGGTTCCGTCAGGATTCCAGAAAAATCGCTTCGTTCTAACGCAGCTGAGTACGGAATCTTTATTTCCATTAAAATATGTTTGCAACCCCAACTCAAAGTGACCAGTCTGGGTGAGTGGAGAAGTGCATTGAACTAATATCATACATAGATCATCATCAAGATCCAAATCTTCTATCACCTCCAACATAACGGCCTCAGTAGATGCTGTATCAGAAGAATTTACATCACTACGATGGTGTACACTAACTTGATCAAACCCGAGACCCATAACAGTAGTCATTATCTCTTGAGAATCCGTTGATACTATGATTTGCAAGTGAGTACTCAACTTGGCAAGTGCGGCAATATTCCAATAGATCAATGGTTTACCACAAAAGTCCTTGATATTCTTTTTGACGATAGATTTACTCCCCCCTCTGGCTGGGATAAGAGCTACAACTTTAGCGTAGTTTATCAAGACTTTCTGAATTTCAACTTATCACGTTGTACTGCTTCTATTTCAAGTATATCAGACTGTTTGTAAGACAGAGCTGTATAGGTAGCCTTTAGATCACGTACTAACTTGCGCATTCCAGTTGGCTCTAATGACGCCGAGTGATCGGTTCCCTTCCACGTTCTATCCTTAGTAAAGTGTCGCTCCACCCACTGAGCACCTAGTGTATATGCAGCATTGTCAATGGCTATACCCAGGTGGTGACCTGAAAATCCAATCGCTCCAATCTTATCGCCATAGTTCTCTTTGAGCCTTCTGATCTCGAGTAGACAAACATCCTCAAATGGCACTGGATATCCAGATGTGCACGAATAAACAACTAATCGACCCAAGGCATTTCCTGCATCAAAAAAGTCGACAATCGCTTTTTCTTCTTCCTTGGATGTCATCCCAAGAGAGATATGAACTTGCCCTTTATACTCATCTCTGAGGATGGCGAGCATCTCAAAATGATTGTTACATGCGGAGGGTACTTTGATGAAATCTGGAGATAAGCTCACGATCTCATGAGCAGAGGTTATATCCCAAACTGAGGTAGCATATCCTACCCCTATTTCGTCGCAATACTCCTTAAGCTCTTTATGTTGCGCCAGATCGAACTCCAAAAACTCCCTATGCTCGCCATAAGTATTGCCATAAGAGTTCCTCGGATTGGGGTGAGGATTGCTATACTGCTCTTGAGTCAGCAGCTCCTTTGGGTTCCTCTTCTGAAACTTAGCGTAGTCGGCTTTGCACTCATGAGACAGTTTGATTAATTCTTTTGCTATTTCCATATCTCCTTTATGGTTACAACCGATTTCAGCAATCACTTTAGGAGCTACGAATTCATTACTGGACATATGTAATTATTTAATAATATTTGTAAAAGTATTAATATTATCTTCTATTATAATATTTAGCTATTGTTAGAACGCAAATTCTGTGTCATTTTGGGTTCTGGAGAGTCGATAAATCAATTAACACCAGAGCAGCTTGATTTTATTAACAGCCAACCCGTGCGGATAGGCCTTAATAAATACAGTGCATACTTTCATAAAGCTAAGATTACACCTACTCACGTATATTTTACAGATATATTTAGTGAAGCATCCAGAAACTATCTCCAGTTGATATTTAGGAAATTAACAGATCTCAATCTTGGACCAACTTACATACTGAATAAGAAAGTGCGATATAGGGCGACCAAAAATCGATTAGGGCACAAAGTCTTGAAGTTAGCCTACTGGTTACCTAATCTTTTTTTTAATCACTTCAAGACTATACTGCTCTTGCCAAAATCAGGGACATTCGAGTTTATCGGGTATCAGAGTTGGAATGACCCCAGTAACACCTGGTCTACGACTCTAACCAAAGATTTATTCCATTTTAAAGGGAGCTTGTCAACAGTATTCAACTATTGCGCACTAAAGTTTTCCGATCATGATATACTATTGGTCGGTGTTGACTTCAATGGCTCTAGATATTTTTTTCAAGATGAATTGGATCAAGAAGAATTTGAGACATCAGACCGGACGACTGCTATGACTAAAACCGAGAACAAACATTTTAGTCTCATCCCAACTGAAGATGGTCTGACTCTATTTGATAAGTTACCGTATATATTGGAAAAGCTGGCTGAACAAAACATTGCAGTGCACTCAATAAGCGCTTCAAGCAGATTTGTTCAAGATGGATTTGTTGATGTTTATAATCCCTCTTTATGAATCCTGCTGTAGCGGTAGTCATAGTGACATATAATGGTCAAGAGGTCATAGAAAAGTGTCTTTCAACCCTTATCGAAAGCTCCGACTTACTTAGTAACATCATAGTAGTTGACAACCAGAGTACAGATAACACGCTTAGTATTCTGGAAAAATTTAAAGACCATATTCAGCTCATACAATTGGATAGCAATCTCGGGTTTGGCCAAGCTAATAACAAAGGAATCACAGAAGCCCTGCAACAAGGTGCTGATTACTTACTACTACTTAATCAGGACGTGTACTTTGATCGAGACAATCTATCCCTATTTATCAAGGAGAGTACAGAGTCGATTGACCATAAGATCGGCATATATAGCCCTATCCATATTGATGGTAGCGCTAATAAGTTAGATTACAACTTCAAGACTTTCTTGTTCAAAAACAAGCCCAGCGATCTGGTGGATACTTACTTATTGAATAACCCAAAAACGAAGAAAAGTTATGAAGCAAATTTCGTTAATGCCGCCATATGGCTGCTTCCAAAAAAGACTTTAGCTATCGTTGGTGGTTTCGATCCCATTTTCTTCCACTATGGAGAGGACAGAAACTATGTTAATAGGCTACACTATCACAACCTATCCGTACATATTATACCGGAATGCTATGCCATACATGATCGTGGCCAACAAGATGGGACGTATAAGAAAGAGAATCTCGCCAGATTTCTATTTTTAGTGGAGGCGACGGACTTGAATACTCGTTATTCTCTATTATCACTTCTACTTAGGGTAGCATATAGAAATTACATTACCAGAACCGGAGGAATTTGGAGTGTCATCACAAAGTCAATGAGTGATTCAGTCAAATCTTTCTCAAAATTATCAGAAGCAAGAAAGACAAGGAAGACATACCCTAACTCAACTGAATATCGATATATCAATATACCAAAATGATATATTGATTATACAGATAGCTTTGTTCAAGAATCTTGTCTTGAAGAGATAGCACCAATCCCAACTCTGGGCGAGTGGGCTCTAATCATTCTTTCTTTGAGCTTATTGATATTAATGACCGTTTACTACAAACAATCAGTCACTCAGAACGAAGTAGAAAATTTTAACATAGATTATTAGTTAGGGCACATTGAATCTATAATTGGTTTTCAATCACTTAACACACATTAACCTGAGAATTCCTCTAATGCTTCTTCAAGAATGATGTTTCAAAAAGATCCGAATCATTCGGAGGTAACTAACTATCTTGTTTTACATCAAACATCTCATCATGAAGATTCTTTGGTACGTGTTTTTAATAGTTACAGCCTAAGTGATATCAATCGAGGAGTTATCATGAAGTCTCCTGATGGACAATGTTGGCGTGGAACTTTAGACAATACGGGCCAATTGAGTTTTGTGGCAATTACTTGTCCGTAATCTACTGCCCACAAGTATCATCTTCCTAATAGGAAGATTAAGCTTTGTCTTATAGTTGGGATTAGTTAAGAAGTGAGTATTCATCCTTATACTTAACTCTGCTTGGCTGACACAGCGTTCAAATCGCTCAAGACTGATGCCCGTATCAACTATCTCAAGTCTGGTCTTTATAGCTTTTTCTCCAAAAAAGACTATTCCATCACTCTTTAATAAAGTAAATAGTCAACAGACCCAGGTCATTAGGAATCAAATAACTATCTTGTATTATACCAGAAAAATTGAACATGAAGGTTCTTTGTTAGGTGTTTTTCATAGTTACAGTCAGTGCAATACAGGGTATTTCGCAATCCTGCAATCCTTGTTTTGAGATTTGTGATAATGGTTTAGATGACAATGCAGATGGATTAACTGATTGCGATGATCCACTTTGTCAAGGAGATACACGTTCTTTTACATTAAGCGGAACTCCAGAATTAATTGATGATACTCAGATAATCGGCCTTTTAGATTTTCGTGAGGATGAGATACATGATCTCAATAGCGCTATGAATGTTTCTACATGGACACAAAATGGTAGACTAAGGTTAGCAAGAGCGCTTATCAATATGCCCTTAGATGCAGTCATAGACAATGCTATTGACATAGATGAAGCTATAGTTACACTTTATGGTATAGAAGATTTCCCAAGTTCTAATGGAGGTCAATTTGGCGATAACGCCATGCGGGTACAATTAGTATCAGATTCATGGATTGAGGAAACAACAAGCTGGAATACTCAACCAGCCATTATAAATGGACCTGAAGTTGTTGTTCCGATGAATAACGATTACGACTCTATTAATATTGATATTGCACCTTTGCTTAATTATATAATTACCAATGAACTCTCGTTCAATGGAATACGTCTATCACAGGTAAATGAAACAAATCCTTTTCGGGTTATGGTTTTCCATTCCAGTAATAGTGACAGCTTGAATCTAACACCTCGGATAAGCATAAACTATCAAGACAGTTTTAATGCCGAATCGTGCAATGAACCAGATATCCAATTAGAAATAGAGAATGGAGATATTTATTTAAGCGATATCTCCCGCGGAGTCATCATGAAATCTCCTGATGGACAATGCTGGCGTGGAACTATAGACAATACCGGTCAACTGAGTTTTGTGGTAATTACCTGTCCGTAATCTACTGCCCTACCACATAATACCCACAAGTCGTATAGAAGTTACG
>CAZDHV010000028.1:0-21001 GCA_964505335.1 uncultured Saprospiraceae bacterium
TGAGCCAGTTACCGAGTGTAATATCACCACTATTACAATCAATGGTCAATGGAGCCGGAGTGAAGCTAAACACAGGAGGGGTTTCATCCCCTTCGATGATTAGATTAGCTGTTACCTCCGTCTCATTACCACAATCATCGACTGCCGTCCATGTGACTGTAGTTGTGCTCGAGGTGCAAAGATCGATATTGAAATTTGCATAGTCATTGGTGACTAAAACATTGCCATCTGCTGCTCGCACATCATCTGGATCAGGGCAAGCCTCTGGTCTTAGTTGAAGAAGATATCCAGCATTTCCCCTGTCTGTAGTAAAAAAAGAAACGCCTGTGGCAACCGTATTGGATTCCCAAATAAAATTACCATTTCCATCAGTATTTCCACCTGATCGAATCACTGTAAAATCCGGAGGAATCCCCCCTGCTGTAAAATTATTTAATGGCGTTGTTAATGTATAGCCTACACCATCTAAACTTGTAATCCCATCTAAAGTACCATTACCACCGGTAATAACCTGTCCATGTGCTGCCCTAATAAATACGGGAACAGAACCAGTAATATTAAACGCTGGGGTCTCCCCTTGGTTTACGAAAAAATTACCAACTGCATTTACGTTAATATTACTTGCACTAATAAGAATACTTCCTGGAGGAAGGCCATAAAGACAACTAACATCTACATTAGTTACAGATTGATTATTTCCAGTTGAAAGACCGAGATCACTAGCTGTAAAAGGTGAAAACTCCTCTATACAATCATTTGGGCATTCATCAGCACTACCGAGACCGCCACAATCATCTGTAGCAGTTACGCTTGCCAGCCATGAGCTGATGCTTGAAGTGGTTGTTTCGAGATCCGAGCACGGTAGCGTTAAGTTAGCTGGCGCAGACATTGCTGGCGGCGTTTCGTCTGGTGTTACGGTTATGGTACTCGAGGTTGTTGCCACATTTCCACAGGCATCGGTAGCGGTCCAAGTTACGGTTGTCGAACCTCCGCCATTACAGATGTCGATAGCAGTAGGCGTATAGTCATTAGTTATAGTGATATCTGGATCGCAAGCATCATCAGCTATGGCGCTATTGAGCCAATTACCCAGCGTGATATCTCCGCTATTACAATCAATGGTTAGCGGTGCTGGAGTAAAGTTGAACACCGGCGGCACTTCATCTCCTTCGATGATTAGATTTGCCATTACAGTGGTGGTGTTACCACAATCATCTGTTGCCGTCCAAGTTACTGTTGTTGTAGATGGCGAACAGAGATCCACATTAAATCCTGTGAAGTTGTTAGAGACGATGATATCTGGATCACACATGTCTGTTGCTGAGACAGAAGCGAGCCACGAGCTAATGCTTGAGGTCGTTGTTTCGAGATCCGAGCATGGCAGAGTTAAGTTCGCCGGAGCTGCCATAGCAGGTGGAGTATTATCTACAAGAGATACCATTGCAGTATTGCTAGAAACATTGCCACAGTCATCAGTTGCAGTAAATGTAACAACCTGACTCACCTGATTGCCACTGCAAAATTCTAAGGACTCAAAAGGAGAGAAGTCATTTGTCACGACGACATCACCACAAAGATCTGTTGCGGTAGCTGTATTTAACCAAGCATCTATGGTAGAATCGATGTTCTGATTGCTACAATCAACGGTCAAATTACCATTAGGCCCAGTTAGAGTAGGAGGCGTGTTATCTGCGACTGTATATGTGGCAAAACATGTTGAGGTGTTTCCAGCGGCATCAGTGGCTGTAAATTGATACAATTGTGTTTCTGAGTTACCACATCCTAGAGTTGTTGAGATTAGCTCATTGATGATGGTAACGTCACCACAGTTATCCGAAGCACTGGCTCCGGCAAGGAAATTAGCAAGATCGTTATCCACTGGACATTCTTCTAAATTGATCAATACATCATCAAATGAGACGGTATTGTCAGGTATTGCTACTCCTCCTCCAATGGTCGTTACATTGTTTTGTTCATTATAGAGGTAAAAGCGGATACATTGTCTTAGACCTGCTGGAGCGCTAAAGTTGGTCATCTCGTTGTATTGGAAAAAATTTACTCCTGGACTCGGGTTAGCAGGAGGAATCTGAGCATCCATGAATAGGGTAGTAGCTGATGCAAACCCATCAGAACTAATTTCTGCAGTTACCTGAAAATCGCCAAGGCCAGAACCATTCGTCCCGTCGAAAAAGATACCCTCTCTGATACTAGTGATGTTGGTTTTTGCAGATGGGGTAAAGCATATTTCTGCATAATCTCCATCAGCGATTGCTTGTGCAGCAGTATTATTTTGAACATTGGTTAATATATGTTCAAAGTTTGATCCATTAGGGATCATTGCTGGGTTTCCATTATTGTCTAACAGTTGTACACCGGGACCAAAAGTTATGTCCTCAACGGAAGATATTAATCCATTGGAATTGTTTAATCCAGCATAGCTTGTTCCTCCGTTTTGATTATGATTATACTCTATTGATCCTGTTGTAGGATTGTCATTCGGAGGTGGTCCTGATCCACATTCTACCGTTACATCTTCGGGGCATGTAATAACTGGGGGGACATCATCTATTGTGATGATCTGAGTAAATGAGTTCGTACAACCATTAGGTGTATTCAAAGTGTAAGTAATTGCAAATTCACCTGAGCTGGGTGCAGTAAAGGTGCCGCCAGTACCGCTTCCATTGTCTACGACACCTTCACCTGTGAAGATTCCACCGGGAGTAGTAGGCGCTAGTGTTATCATTGATCCAGGACAGAAGTCTCCAGCAAAAGAGAATGATGCATCCTGAGTTGTTCCATCTTCGACATTGATTGTTACTTCGCTAAATTCTGTACAAGTGCCTGCAGCTAGTGTGCCACATGCTCCGTATGATATCGTCTCTGTCAATCTCAGTATTACAGTTCCAGTTCCGGTTACTTGAATCTGACCAGTTGTGGCATTAATAACAGTCGCTGGCCCCGACACTACTGACCATGTTGAGGTAGCGGCGTTATCATAAGAGGGACTATTGACAATTGGAGTGTATTGATGAACAGTAGCTGGGTCTCCATCTGAAAAACAAACTTGATCTTGGATGTCAAAGCTTGGTTGAGGCTGCTCGGATATACATACAAATACACTTTCTGCGGTTACCTCACAATCATCAGCAGATTCAGCCAATGCTGGCGGGGTATAGGTGAATTCATAGCATCCCGCCTCTGTATATGCGAATGTAGATCCAGCAACCGTTCCTGAATTCGGCCCACTCGTCAAAGACCATGTTCCGCCAAAGATGTTAGATGTGCTATTCAAAGGATCAATCAATGCATCAAGAGGAACTACTCCTGAGGGATTTATCTCGCAGTCAATTTTTGAATCTTCAAGTACAACAACTTGCTCTTCTATAATTTCAAATGTACGGCTACAGAAAGTTGCACAGATATCTATGCCCATCTCATGATTGAGGGTGTATAATCCTGGACCATGAGTGGCAAAGAGATTGTCAAACTCCAATATAACATCCCCATCTCCTAAGCCATTGAGCCCAGTTTCATCCTCTTGGATTAATGTTCCGTCCGGAGCGATAAGTGAGAATCTACTCATTTCATTTCTGGATCTGCTAAGAAGATCTGGAGATAAATCGTCGAAAAATGGATTTTCTATTGCCACATCAATTCTAAAATCTGACGAGCTTTCACAAATAGACCCAGCCAAATCAAAGCACGGTTCCATGCTCGGGAAAAGAGTGACACGGCCACAGGTTACAAAATCTTCACAACCATCATTTTCTTCAGAAGGAATACTGAGACAAATCTCATAGATGCCCGCAAATTCAAAGCTTTCCCCAATGAGGTGCTCAGGATTGATTCGAATAACATCATCTCCTTGGATTAATTGGAAAACCGAAGTAGCACCAGAAAAACCAAAAGTTGTTGCCGCATTAAATGTATCATGATTGTCTCCATCAACGTCACCAGACGAAACTTTAGTAACAGTGATCTCTGGATCAGTAAAGTCCCCATTTGTAAAAGCTGCTAAAGCTAAATCTATTAAGGTGCCATCACTGTTAAAAAACTGAATCGTTGAAGAGCCATCAGTATAACATATTGGACTCGCTGCGATATCAATAGTTGGTGCTATACAGTCTGTACACATATCAACATTGACCACTTGTTTATCAATGACCTCACACCCATCTTCGCTAAATGTATATGTTATTTCGTGCATCCCAATTCCCGCACTAAAAGGATTAAATGTAGTTCCTGTTATTCCAGGCCCAGAAAGTGTTCCTCCCGCAGGTTCAACCGATACTGTAAATGGATCTGAGTCTAAACAGACAAAACTCGCCATATGAATCTCAGGATCTTCTTCAATGCCACATGTCCCACTAATCACAAATTCACAGCCTTCATCGTCTCTGACCGTCACAGAATAAGAGTGTTGTCCTGGGTCCAAGGTAAGTGTTGCAGCACCGCCTTCGTCGACAGTTGTGGCAGATAAAGTCCCCCCAACAGCGCTAAGGGTATACATAGAATCATCAAACCCGGGAAGACCACCAGTGAATCCAGATAGATTTACCACCCCTGTATTAGTGTCATCACCTGGTCCCGCTAAACAAGGGCCACATACAGCATCCGCAGATATTGGATCAAGAAGCACAAAGGATATATAGTCTGTGGTAAATCCACATCCTATGATCTCGCCCGTGCAAAATCCAGCTGCTGATGGCTCGACATCTCCGTCAATCCATACTGATCCCAGTACCTCGATAAGCATGTTAGATGGGAGCGCGCCTCCACCTGATGCAAGAGGGGAATTACTATTAGTATGATCTTGAACACCAGTTCCTCCATCATTCGTAATTGTTACTGAAGGATTAGAGCCCAATCCTGGGACATCATAAGCGTTGATCACATCTCCTGGAACTCCCCCTAAATTGGTATCGTAAGGATTGGCAGGATTAGGTCCACCACCGAAATAAAAGTCCAGATGATAGGTGCCAGTCATATCGTCTCCATCGCCTATCCCCAAAGGGTCAGGGAACGTTAAGTTTTGTAGGACATCTATATCGAGAGACTCCCCAGGACATAGAATATTCTCTGTAGAATTCAGTGTGCCAGAGAATGAATTGTCTGCAATAGGCCAGATGAATGATTCTAGCGCAATACAGTTTCCATCATTTCCAGCTGGTGCCACACAGTCAACATCACTTCGGCTGGGATCACAAGTTCCATCAACTTCTGTTCCTTGTAGCCCATTGGTACCTCCATTTGTTCTTACTGTAATAGTGATTACCCCATCAGCTGCCATCTCTGTTATATCTGCTGCAGGAATATTGACACTTAGTGGAAATACAATATCACATTTATCAGCTTCTGGAAGGCCCGTAACTTCAGATTGTTGAATGATGATTCCACACTCATTTACAATGTAGGCTACCTCGCACCCATTATTGAAATCCCCTCTTAATGTAAGAGTTAAAACAGCGGCCTCACAGGATTCCCGCTTAGTATCATCAACCGGAATGTTAAATATAACATCTGGCCCCTCAGTACTTAACCCTGTATTACCATCATTGTCACAGAATTCAGTGCCATCAAATACCGATACGGAGGAAGCGCCGCCCATGTCAACCAAGTTAACATCGGCAATAATATTCAAGTTGTTGTCCCTAGTCGATATGTTGCTACCGATAAAGTTCCCTTGATTACAAGGACGAACATTAAATGCAGGTACTCCTGAGTCATCACAAGAAAAAGGCTCCGTGGTTTGAGCTATAATTCTTTGCGAGGTAAAAAAGAAGATAATTAAAATTATTGGAATGCAGAGCGGCTTGTTGAAGAAATTCAACATATGTAAGGTGTTTTTAACTTTTTAATATTGACTTAGCTCGGTATTAAAAAGGCATCAATAATTAGGCTGATACAGTTACTCATCATTATTATTCCATTCTCACTCCATATATCAGTGAAACTCGGAAAAAATAATAAGTGAATTTAATAATTTCAATATGTAAAACCTTGATTAAGAGGTTAAAACTCGCACTACAGTTGTTCTACACATTAAAAATATTGGCGATGTGTTATTATATGTTCCTTACGTAATTATGTCAAAATAGTAGATGCTTTAAACCTATCGATCCATTCGTTGCTCAATTCATAGAATTGAATACACTCAATATTCATTTAATAGAACTCAAAATGTTCTGCGTCGAACAATCCTTTATCCGAAATTTTAATATTGGGTATCACGAGTAGAGCCATAAATGATAATGTCATAAAGGGAGCTGATAACTGACATCCCATTGAGTAGGTAAACTTATTGAGATCGCTGTAAGAGGCACTGATAGAGTAGGCGTCATTCGGGCTCATCAATCCCGCTATAGGTAACGCAATGATTTTATGATGTTCACTATTTGTTGCCGCTAATCCTCCTCTTGTCTGTATCAGGGCATTAGTAGCTTCAAGCATAAATTCATCTGATGTGCCGATACATATGATATTATGGGAATCATGAGCAACTGTCGAGGCAATAGCTCCTTCTGTTATGCCAAAACCAGTAATAAATCCTATTCCAAGTGGAGCTTCTTTATAGCGATTGATGACGGCTATTTTAAGTACATCTTGATCAATATTACTTTCCAAGTAACCATCAATTATACTAGGTTTTAAATCGCTTTTTTTCGTAATCAAAGAACCTTCGAAAGCTTTGATTACTGGATGGTCATGTTGGTCTTTAGAGGCTTTAAATAACTGTAAATCAACTTTTAAAACATTAAAATTATTTATAATGTCATGATGTTTGATTTCTAAGCTGGTGTGATTGTGAGACATCACACTAACTCCATCTATATATGTTTCAATCACTTCGAATGATTTGAGATCTTTGACAAGGATGAAATCTGCAGGGTCGCCAATTCTTAGTATTCCCGATCTCATATTGTAATGATGAACTGGATTGATACAGCCAATGCTGAGCACATCATATAAATCATATCCCAAGGCAATGGCATGCACGATGAGTTGATTAATATGACCTTTGATCAGATCATCTGGATGTTTATCATCACTACAAAACATGAGTTGGTCAGCATAATCCTTGATTAGATAGTGTAAGGCATTGAAGTTTTTAGCGGCGCTTCCCTCTCTGATGATAATCTTCATTCCGAATGAAAGTTTATCGATTGCCTCATCAAGTGCAACACACTCATGATCAGTAGAAATACCAGCGGCAATATATTTCTCGGCGTCCTTGCCCTGTAACCCAGGAGCATGGCCGTCAACAGGTTTGCCATACTTTTTAGCAGAAGCTATCTTATGGCCAATAGTGGGATCATTTGCTAATACTCCCGGATAGTTCATCATCTCAGAGAGATAGTAAATATCACTGGATGCCATCAATTGTTGTATCTCTTCTGGCCCTATCTGTGCTCCAGCAGTTTCATATTGGGTGGCAGGTACACAACTTGGAGCTCCAAAATGAAATTTCAACTTTGCATCACGGGCATTATCGATCATATACTGCACCCCTTCGATACCCATGACATTGGCGATTTCATGTGGGTCAGAGACAGTAGCCACAGTGCCATGAGTAAGTGCTATTTTGGCAAACTCGTATGGCACCAACATTGAGCTTTCAATATGGATATGAGCATCAATAAATCCGGGCATGATATAATGATCGTCCGCCTGAGCTACTTCTTCAATTGCCTTGATAGCGCCCGCATCAATTGTGATCTTCGCTGGAAATGTTCGCCTATTCGGGATATCTACAAACTGCCCTGTTATATGTGTTATCATAATTTTTGGTTGCCGAAAGTTGAACATATTTCACGACAATATTGTAGCCGATATATGGATATAGTTTCATTACTATTAATTCTGAACATATCAATCTCGGCATTTATGACTGGAGTGATATGGATTATACAGCTAGTGCATTATCCCTCATTTAGATTTGTGAATCCCGCTCTGTGGGGAGATGCCCATGCTCATCATATCAATAAGATTACATATATCGTCGCTCCAGCTATGATCGCAGAACTCTGCGCAAGGATATATTGGTTGTATTTAGATATAAACTGGATTTCAATTTTTACTACAATTCTTCTCTTGTTCATTTGGTTATCGACTTTTATTATACAAGTACCAACGCATAATAAGTTAGAGGAGCAATGGTCAATGAAACTAGTTAATCAGTTGATACGTACCAATTGGGTTAGGACCTTATTATGGACCTTAACTACAGGGATTTTGCTAATCGGGTATACCCGCGATTTAAGTTAAAGTCATAATAATCAGTTGTTCTCACTCGTATTTATCGGGATTGTTTTCTTCAAATAATAAATCGTAGTTATCTTCAGACTCTACCCTAATTGATGAGAATCCTCATCATCCAATTATTACATAAAAACAGACTTTGTGAAGACTACTTTGAAAGTAAGTCCTGTAGGACTAGTACTAATCATCATTCTTTTATTCAACCATTTTATTTTTGCGCAACATGCCAGTGGCCTTTTCTATGATAATTATTCCGGCATACATGGTGTCGTTAAAAACCCTGCAAGTGGACAACACGGTCGACTTGGTTGGGATGTAAATCTCGTCTCAGGGCAAGTCTACGGACGAACGACTTATGGTAACATCATAAATACTAATTTTTTCGATTTAGTATCAGGTGTAGAATCATTGCCCGTTTTTGGAGATAATGAAATACCCCCTGATCCGCAAGCTCGCGGAATTGTGTTTAATGATCGAGCCGCTTCAGCTTATGCTCATATAGATATAATGGGACCTTCATTTTGGATCGATTTAGAGCCAGTAGGAATTGGTGGTTTTGTCCGCGGAAGATTGGATGCCAGTGTCCCCAATATACCATCCGAGCTATCATATCAGCAGATTCAAAATCTATCTGCGGGTAATGTTCAATCTGTAAGCAATGTGCAGAGTGCTGGTGCTGCTTGGACAGAGTATGGAATAAGTCTTTCATCCAATTCTTGGGGTTTTGATGATATAAGTGTGGGGATAAATGTCAAGTATCTTCAAGGTCATGAAGGCTATTATGTCAGTAGTCCAGATCTCTTTAATTTCAACAGGACTATAGATAATCAACTTCAGATCAATACCCCTGAAGCAAATGTTGCCTTTACAGATGGATTTAGTAATGTGAATGATTTTTCTCGATCTAATAGAGGTCGAGGCTGGGCTATTGATTTAGGTTATAGCAAAAAATTTGAGCGAAGCAGATTAGGAGTGTCTATTCTTGATATAGGTCGCATTAGATTTAGCAATAGTGGTTCAGTACATCAGTTGTCTTTAGATGAGGCATTAGAGTTAGATATTGATGAGTTATCAACTGTAGGATCTGTTAATGATCTTATAGGGATAGTTGATGCAGCGTCATTAAATTCTACCTTAATTGATGACAGTTTTACGGTAAGGACTCCGGCAAGGGTTATAGTGAATTTTGATTATCAAGTTGATCAATTTCTCTTTGTCAATGCTGCCATTAGCCATTCTCTCGCTACCTCTGATCAAGCTATCAGGACCGAAAATAACATAAGCATCAGTCCGAGATATGAGCGTAGGTGGTTAGCTGTATCATTACCAGTAACTGTAAATAGCTATGAGTCTGTGCACCTGGGAGTGGCTGCAAGATTAGGTCCACTAACTATTGGCACCGACAATCTTACGAGCTTGTTCGGAAGTCAGGATTTCAACGGTTCAAGCGTATATGCTGCGGTTCGTGTATATCCATTCAAGAATAGTAAAACTCGTAAAGGAGTCGATTGCCCGAAAGTCAAAAGATCACCTTGGGATAGTGCTAAACCCGTCAAGGGGGCTAAAAGGATGCGATCTCCAGGATAATAGAATAGTGGATTTGCACTACATTTAGGGTAAACTATCGATATGCCTAAAAGACTCGATATCCCTAAAAGAACTGGTGATGCTCCCATGGTAGCAGGATATGTACCTCATCAACAGATAGATCAGCATTCAGGCAAGAAGATTTTTGAAAAATTTAAAGTACGTGTTGCAGAATTGCCGCATGTAAGCTTGATCAAGAGTCGTACTACAGTTGATGAGTCCATTGGTCTATACATAGATCCTGGAGTTGATCTACATCCAAAGGCAGAAAGGGAGTTTACTCATCTTAATACTGAACCAGGCCTAGGTAGTTTTCATGTTAAGTTACCAACGGAAGATTTAGATCATCTAATTTCTAAAGGATGGGGGACGTACCACCCGATGAGCGAAGGTCTTAAAGGCGGATCAGGAAAAATTGCGGTGGCCTTAGTCTATGCACCAAGGGATGATGAGGAATTAGATGTGGCCATGTCAATATTGAAATATGCACATAAGTTTGCCATAAGTACACCTAAGAAAAAATCGATCTTTACCCTGCTTGGATTCATGGGGAGTGGCAAAACAAGCATTGGTAAGCGACTAGCACAGAAATTAAAGATTCCATTTGTTGACTTGGACGCTCATATAGAGGAGTCAGAAGGATTGAGTATCAATCAGATCTTTACGACCCATGGTGAAAGTGTGTTCAGACTGCTTGAAACACATTATCTCAATGCTATCATTGACAAAAATGACCAATTGATTCTCTCAGCTGGTGGCGGCACACCATGTTATGATCAAAATTGGCTGGCGCTCAGACAAACTAACACGATCTATCTTGAGCGCACGAACAAATATCTTTTTAAAAACCTTGAGAAGAAAAAAGATAAGCGGCCGCTCATTAGAAATTTGTCGGATGAGGCTCTGAAGCGCTTAATCAGCGAAAAAATGAAAATACGGGCTGCTAACTATCGCAAGGCAGACTTGAACTATGTGGCCAAATCATCCAAAGAAGACATCGTCAAGGGCCTATCTAAAAAGATAAAGAAGAAGTTGAAAAAACTAAAAAATTAGGGCTCCGTTGTCACTACTGAACATTCCCAGCCACCATAGAATCCATTCAGTTCCTGAGCCTCTGATTGGAGATTGACCGTGATCTCGGTAATGTTATCTCTCGACGGAATATCCTCTTTAGAGAAATGATAGAAGTAGGGTTGCTGTTCACCTCTATGAAAACCTTTTTCCTCCTCTTTGAATCCTAGTTCCAAGATTAGCTCACTATATCTATCGCGCTCAATATCCGTATCAAAGTAAGCCCAATGATCGATTTTTCGAGCTTGACTGATCTGATCTCCTGCTTCAATTAAAGACTGGATAGTCGCCGTATTCTGCCGGTATTCGGTAATATATACATCGGGATAGATTCTATCTTGATAAAACTGATTTTCTGGATCGTGTAATATGGATACGATAGGAGGAAATCCGCTATCCTCATTAGCAAAGTAGTTGTGCAGAAAGTTGCGAATACCCAAAGAATCCTTGAGGTAGTAATAATCTACTTGTGTACAATCATGAGTGAATGTGCCGACCAGCTTGCACGTCGCTTGGATGTCCATATAATTATAAAGCTTGTCAGATAGCTTGTATAGACGCTCATAAACCAGTGTGTCGGGAAATCCGTCCTGAGAGCAGGGCGTAAACTGATGACCGACGCTCAATAGGAAGGGCAGTTGTATGGAGTCTATTTCCTCTCGATAGCTTAGGTCTACAAGCATAGAACCTGGCTTGTCTTCCCATTGCGCCAAGTACTGATCCCATTGCCCTTGTGCAAAGAGGGACAACGTAAGTGCTATAGACATGAAAAATAGCTTCATAATCGCAAATATCTATTAGATATAGTTGACGCGCATTAATCTACAATGATATTAACTCCTTGTTAAAGGTGTAAGAATTAGTCTGGCGAACGATTAATTCTTGTTTTTCTTCTTGTTCATCTCTCTGATGGCTTTTTCAAGACCACGAGGTGTCATAGTATACATTGGTATGATCCTTTTAAGAATAGTCGTAGTGAAGGTGATGCTCCAGTGCTTTTCTGAAACGGGGTTGAGCCAGCAAATCTTTTTGAATTTTTCTGAAAAACGACCCCAGGCAATGACACTTCCTTCATGGAGCTCATACGGCGCCATAGCTGCATCTCCTATAACGAATACTCTGTAGTTAGGATCTTTATTTAGGATTCGTTCGATAGGAATTGGATTTGTACGCCGCTCGTCTTCATATACATATTTATATATGGTATTGTGGAAGTAGAAAGTCTCTAGATCATGAGCATATCGTGTTTTCATCTTCTTAAAGAGCGCTTGGACTGGTCGGATGTAATAATCCATAGAGTAACCACCATTGTCAATCAGTAAGATTACCTGAAGCTTATCATTCGTTTTCTCGAGCTCTATTGGCAAGAACAAACCACCTTCTTTGACCCCAGTTTTTACTGTCAATGGAATGTCAAGAAAGAGCTCATTAGTTTCTTCTAAGACCCCCTTTAGACTGGCAAGGGTCGCATCGATATTGTCGTCATTGATGTTAGCATCTACGTCTACAGGGTAGTATTGTGGATCATCGAATACTTGTCGAGCCATCCGACCACCACCAGAACCTCCCACTCGGATACCACCTAAGGCCGCGCCACCATTACCATATGGAGAGTTTCCTCCAGTACCTATCCAATGCGAACCTCCAGAATGTTTGAATTTCTGTTGCTCCATCACTTTTTCCATTCTTCGACGGAGTTCTTCGAGATCTACGAATCGATAGTCTGCAGCTTTTTCTAATAGGCGCTCTGCGTTAGCGTCGTCATTGCCAGCACCATCATTGCTATCTTTTCTATTGGGATCGTCTTTATCTAAGATCTCTTCTCCATCTATGACTTTCTTGATGTCATAGCTTGTCATGTGTACCTCATCGAGAAATTTTTCGATGACATCATCCATGTCCATATGGACACGCTCTTCATCAGCCTTAATAAAGTCGTCAAGCCAATCTTTGAAAGTTTCGGATCGCTCAATGGCATTACTAAGTCTCTCGCCCGGCTTTACATCCACACCGATGAAGTATTGATAGAAAGCCTGGGTATAAGGGCCTACATGAGTTGGGTCTTTTACGAGGGCGCCCTTAAACAAGGCGTACATATCACCAATAGTGTTTACGAGACGCTTGTCCATTGCTTTGCGCAGTAGCAGCAGCGACCTGACATCGGCCTGAATACCATAACTGCGACATACTTCTGGAAAACTCTCAAACATATCGTTGACTACTTATTAATGAAATCTTTTAGCACCTCCTGGTGCACTGCCCATGTCCATATTGCGTTTTACGCGCTTCACGTCATCTTGTGTCTTCACTAAGGCTCCTAACCCGTCTAACTCCTGAATTTTCTTTATTGTATCCGCCTTGGCGAATGTCTGAAGATACTTTAACCAATTGAGAAGCTCTCTCGTGGAAGGCGCTCGCTCAAGACCTAATTGCCTTAACTGATAGAATATCTCGATAGACTTGGATACTACTTCTTCATCAGCAGAAGGGTAGTGCTTCGCCACAATTTCTCTCATGATATCTGCATTGGGAAATGAGATATAGTGATAGATACATCTGCCTTTGAAGGCTGTAGGAAGTTCTTGTTCTCGATTACTGGTGATTACAATAGCTGGCATGTCCTCTTCACTTACTTCGATCACTTTTCCAGATTCTGGCATGACGAATTTTCGATGGCTCAAAGCATAGAGCAAATCATTTGGGAACTCCCTTGGAGCCTTATCGATTTCATCTATGAGCAAGACAGAGTGCGCACTGCTGTACGCCTTGGCCGCAGGACCTAATAGTACATAGTCATCAAGTACTTCTGTGCTACGCCCTCCAGTACTGAGTTTCGTGTCAAGCTTTTTCTCTTCACGCTGTGCATTGAGCACTTCAATTTGGCTATCTCGTAGATACTTGACATGATCAAACTTAGCGACGAATTGATCTACCGTACTCTTTGATCCTACAGGATACACATGTAGATCGAGGTCCATATTTTTGGCATATTGTAGCGGCAATTCGGTTTTACCCGTACCTGGTTCACCTTCTATCAATAAAGGCATTCCTAATACTCTAGCCATGTGAAATGCCTGGGCTAATTCCCGATCACATAAATATTGCTCTGATCCTGTCCAAAATGTCGTTTCTGCCATGCCCGAAAATTACGCCTATTCACTCGATTAGACCACATTATAATTGAACATCATTTGTCAGAGGATGATGATACTTCCTATTCTATTGAGCGTCACAAGTAAGTTCTTATCTTCATAAAAAAACTATGATATGTGCTGTTCTTGGTGGATGTACTTATTAGGCTCCTTACTGGCAGGCTTGTTCGGTTGGCTATTGCGAGGATACTTTGCGCAACGAAAGTTAGATGATTTGGAGGCTTCGCAGGAGTCCGCCAATGCTTCAATTAGAAGACTTACTGCTGATAATATCAAGGCAAAGCATGAATATGATGCTAAGGTTAACAGGCTCCAACGAGATGTGAAGAACTTAGAGGAAACGAAGAGAGCCGAAAAAGAGACAATCCATAAGAAGTGGCTCGAAAAGGCGGACAATCTAAATACGGAGTTGAACACGATGCAAGAAGAAAATACTGCTTTGCAGAGCAGTATTGATGAACTTAAGAAGATTGAAAGAAGTGATGAATTGGTCCCACCTCCGGACTTGAAACGAGTGAATGAGGAACTGAATTATTACAAAGAGAAAAGCCTTAAGAACAAGAGAAAGTATAAAAAACTTGAGAAAAAATATCTCAAAAGTTTAAAGGGGACAGAAAAGAAACCCGACCATTCAAAGCCTCAATCCGTTGTAAAGGAGGTCCCAGTGGAGATCACTAAGCGAGTAGAGGTGCAAGAGTTAGTTGACTTTAAAAAGTTAAAAAAACTACTAACCAATAAATTACCTACAGTTAAAAGAACAAAGGTCACTGGCATCACTAAGAAGAAGGGGAAGCCGAAAATAGTCAAGAGGAAGTCTGAGTAGATCTCAATACTTCTCGTATATGTTCTGCTAAGAGCAGAGGCTTTTCAAAAGGAATTAGGTGGCCTACATTCGGCATCTCGTAGAAGCTCGCCATAGGAACTCGAGCCTCGAGCTTTTCCCATGTTTTGGCCGTTATTACATCTGAGTATTGAGCCTTAATTATATGGATTGGAACTGCATTTTGCTTCATGATTTTCCACATGTTAGGTCCAGTACTATAGACTTGAGCCTCCCACTCTCTCGAATAGCTTAGCGTAAGAGAGCCGTCGGCCTTTTCTTTTAAGCCATATTTCAAAAAGTCGTCAAATACGGCTGGATGAAATCGCTGAAAGACTTTCTTCGACCCTAAATGTTGTCTAGCTTCATGGCGATCCTTCCATTCAGTTCTTCGATTCATGGCGATTTTTATAATCGGATTCATCTTGGACATTAGAGCAATTGGAGCAAGTGAAGACATGACACTTATCCAATAGGGTAGGACAACTGGATCAATGAGTATCACTTGAGAGAACAAATCTGGGCGTTTGATGGACGCAAGCCAGGTTGCAATACCACCAAGGCTATGGCCAATACCAATGACTTTACTATCGCCATGTTGATCCATCATATTGATAAGATCATCAGCAAATAGATTCCAATTCTTCAGCTGTTCTGGTGATTCATCAGGCCACAATGGGCGTTGTCTATATAACTGCACTTGATAGTGCTCCTTAAGTGGATCGAGTAGGGTGTGGTAACACTCTGGCGTGTATGCATTGGCGTGTATGAATTGCATTGATTCTCCAGAGCCACCTATATCAATTCTCTTCGTCATCTGTAAGATAACCGAAGAGAATTGGATAAGTTGTAAGGCTTTGCCTTCCAGATAAATTTACTTAATCAAGTACTTATCATTAAACAGTATTCAGCTGATTTAATGATGAGAATTGATGGTTCGGATAGTGCCAACGAAAGTCTCTGTTCTTAAAGTATTGAAAGGGCTCGAAGATGCAGGTTAGCCCAACCTGCACCTTCTTACCTTCTCATGGTAGTTAACCTAGAATATATACATGAGAACCATTATAGACACCTTAGATTTGGTTGATGCTGTAAAAGGCGCCTAATACTAAATATGACTTTATTCTAATCGAGAACCTCAGTCGAGCTCTGGTATAAATCTGACTCTCATTGATTAAAAAAACGAAACAAAAATTAGAGTATTTCCTCATTAAACTGATCGTTAAATAATAACTATGTAATTGATATACAAGATATTACAGGTAAAAATCACCTTATATTTATACACTCAATTTGAATATTGTCGTATTTAGTAATGACAAGAAAGACATACTTAGATTAGTAAAACACTAACTTTTGTTATAGAGCGGTAAAATTTATGATCGACCCAAGTATTTATTAATGGCCTCGGTCTTATTTTGTACATGTAGTTTCTGATAAATTTTATGATTGTGCTGTTTTACTGTACCTACCGTTATGCCTAGCTCTTGAGCAATTTCTTTGTAGAGCTTCCCCTTGCTTAAGAGTCCTAAAATCTCATATTCTCTAGTTGTGAGTTTGGAGGCAATCTCAATGTTTGCTTTGCGCTCATCAAAGTACTCAGCGACCTTTCTAGCTATAGTTGGACTCATAGGTGCACCGCCGTTAGCAACTTCAACTATGGCATCTATGAGTTTAGCTTGTGGCGTGTTCTTGAGCATGTATCCAGTGGCACCGTTCTTTAGTGCTTCAAAAACCTGATGACTACTATCGAAAACTGTATGCATCAAAAATTCTGTCTGCAGACCTTGGTCTTTTAACTTCTTGACGCAAGTAATACCGCTTTGATCTGGTAAGCCTATATCCATGACTACTACATCTACCTCATGATTTGACACAAAGGAGACGGCATCATTGCCATTAACATAGGTCGCGACCAAGTTGATTTTGACGTCTTCAGTAAAGGCCGATTCTAAGTAGTCTCTAACTTCTTCGTTGTCTTCTACTATGATCACGTTTATTATTTTCTGGGTGCTCATATCTTCAGTTTTAGGTTTATTTTAATGCAGGTTCCGTTGTCTGATTCTATTGCTAGTTCTCCATTGAGGTCTCCAATTCTTTTTTTGATGTTTCTCATCCCGTTTCCAAAATGAATTGAATCTATCTTTTCTAATCCAATGCCATTATCCGAGATCTTAATCATCAGGTCTTCATCTCTTTGAAGAATAGTTGTTTTGACCTTTGTAGCCCGTGAGTGCTTAAGAATGTTGGTTAGAATTTCCTTTATGACAAGGTAGAGATTGCGTCGTATTGTGGTGCTCAGTTCATGGTTAGCATGGGAAATGTCTATCTTATAGTCTGCTTCTATTCCTCCATTTTCAAGCATGTCGTCTATGAAATGCTGGAAATAGGTTGTGGTTTCATTCAATGAACTATGAGAGCTGTCCATACTCCATACGATAGAACGCATGTTTTCTACAAGCTCTGACGAGTATTTCTCTACCTTCTCGAGAGAGTATTGGATTTGATTATTATTTTTTTTAGAAAGTATTTTTTGCGACAATAGTCTTATTGATGTGAGCCCTCCGCCCAGTTCATCATGCATTTCTGATGCAATTCTATTTCTTTCATTTTCTAATTGGGTGGCAAGAGCTCTCTCTTGAGCAAATTTTTCTTCTCTCCTCCTAATCCCAGTTTGGTAGTACGAGCGTACAACTAAAAAAATGATGAGAGAAGCACCCAAGATAGAAGCAATAAAAAAGCTTATTGTACGCCAGAAAGGTATGGCAATGTTCAATACTAAGGTCCTTATTTCACTTTGTATGCCATTAGCATTGGTACCTAAAAACTGCAGCTCATAAGTTCCTGAGTTTAATCGTAGAAAGAGGTCTGAACTATTGGCAATTTTCTTCCAAGGGCTATCTTTCTCTATCCTATAAAAGAGCTGATTTTTATGTTGTGATTGAAAGGATATACAAGTTGGATGTAGGTTGAAGGAGTTCTCGAAATGCTTGAACTTGAAAACAGAATCTCTTGGAGAAAGCTCAGCTTTTAACAGCTCATCATTAACCATGAAATTATTCAGTAGTAGCACTGGCTTCTCAATAGTTTCTAGAGGAGTGCTAAGGTCTATCCGTATTAATCCATTTTGAACAGGAAGGACGTACTCTTGAGTGTTGAGTTGTATTCCAGAATTGCTAACAAACTGATCTGAGAAAAACCCATCAGATTTACTAAACACATTCCATTGCGAAAAGGTGGTGTCACAAATGAGAAGACCATAAGATGTACTTACTAAGTATGATGAGTCAGCAATAAAAATTTTACTCACCGATCCTATATCTATGAATTCAGGTGCATATACCTCCTGGTTTGTTCTTTCGCTCCAATTATCAAAGACTTCAATGCCGTTAGAAGTACCGATAAAAACTTTGTTGTTGTCAACAGTCAAACTAAGAATACTCGATTGGCACTCCAATGGCTCATAGCTACTTAGTTTGTGTTGTTTGGGAAGAAGTTCATATAGTCTGCGATCGTTATGTATCATGAAATAGCGATCATCAGATTTGAGAATTCTGGTAATCTCAAGGGCGCCTTGAGATAAACCATTTAAGTTGAATGTGTCGAGTTGTCCAGTGATTAGATTTAAAGTGTTCAGGTTGGTATTTGTCAGTATGATTGCATGGTCTGAATCATATTGATCAAAATAGAGTATTCTTAAACTATCAAACTCATATTTCAAATTGAGCATATAAGAATCATCTAATGAGTAGATTTTATCAGCACTTGTGATCCAATACTCATGCGTGGTTGAAGGAGATACTTGATATATATTGTCTAATTGGACGATTTTTCCATCTTCATTCAGGTAATGCTCAAATGTTATATTGTTGGCCTCTGTATACTCTAAGATCCCATCGGGGCTGAACGCTTTAATGTTTTTATTTTTACTATATATAAACTCGAAGGGTAAGGTCGCATCATACTGCCTAGCTGTTTCAATATTTTCGAAAAACGTTTTACGTGGCTTGCCATATGATATTTGACCGGTGTTAAATGAGCTAACCCACTGGAAACCTAAAGAATCTATGAAAATATTGCGCGTTTCATCAGAATATAGACCGAACTGGGTAGACAAATTAGTATCGAATGACTTGGTTCGAAAATTAAATCTCCATGTGCCTCTATTCTTAGAACTTAGCCAGAACGTGCTATCCGACTCTATGGCAAAATTCATAAATCGAGGCTCTTCTTGTGCTATAGGTTTATGCCAACTGAAGTCTATGTTCTGAGAGATGTCAATTTCAAATAACCCATAGTTGGAAACGGCCCATAGTGTATCTTTACTGGTGAATATAACATCGGAGAACTGGGGAGTGACAACACCTGTTGGGGTTGAAATTTTAGGAGAAATAAGCTCGTATTTTAGCTCCCCATGAGTTCCCAATTTAAAGAGCTCTATCCCTGATTGCTGTATCCATGGACATCCCGCTATAAGAGTATTTTCATCTGCCTGAAAAAGATCAAAGCGAACTGAATTGGTTAAGGCCAGAGGTATATAGGCATGAGTTAAAAGATCAACTTTGTATAAAGACTCACCCATGCGGGTCCAGGCGTATTCTTCATTGACTACGTCAATAAGATAGTACTCGTTTCTAAAGTCCGGATTATCTCCAACAATCATTTCAAACACGCTTTCTGATGCTATATATTTTACCAATCCTTTGTCTGTTGTAAAGAGTATATCTCCATTGTTATACTCATAAAAACCACTTAAGACGATCTCCCCTTTGAAAGTTGATGTCGTGCTTTCTGAGAAGTGCTCTAGTTGGAGTCCATTAAATTCATATATTCCATTGTCAGAACTTATCCACACAGTTCCATTTTTTCTTTTGATGAGATGGTCGTTGTAGCCAAAAATCAGTCCATCATCAGATGAAATATCTTGGAATATATAATCTTGAGCCGTTGCCGGCATCAAATAATTAATTGATAACAGGATGTAACAGAAGTATCTCACTACTTATCTGGTTATTGCAAACAGTAGTAAGATACTTATCTCATTTTTATTAATTAAATTATGCTCATTGTCGCCAAGTTCGTGGACATCCTGCCGCTCTTACAGTACCCGGAAGTCCATAGCTTGTTGTAGTACTCTTGGTAATTGACTTGGTATTTCGTTTCTTGATTTTAGGTAATGTATATGGCTGCATTTCTAAACTGAAGTTTGGAATTAACTCCTCCTCATTGACCATAGGATTAGAGGATATTGGCATGAAAGAGCCTAGATAGACCTTGTCAAATTTACCAAGACTTAATAGCATTTCTATTTGGCTGCGACTAAAATAGGCTATGAAAGGTTCTGCTGGATCAAACAGGGAGAATTGGTCACAATGTTCAAATTCAAATTTTGAGACATTGGTACTTGTTGACCCTTTTTTAGCTGAACAGCTTCTTAAAGTACATTTGAAAATTTTACCTTTTTGTAATCCATTCGATCCTATTTCGGCACCATAAACTTCCAAGCCAACGCCTGATGCGCCTTTAGGCTCTGGGATGTTAAATATTATACCAATATAGTTTTCTTTGTCATTGAGCACTTTTTTTAGGTCAGAACAATTCATAACTGCCCCGCCTATCTTTTTACGCTTCACGATTAATTTATTTGATTCTCACGTAATTTAATGCGTTAGCGATACGATGGTATATAACAATAGTTAGATCACTTTCAAGGTTATGTTGTAGCATTACCGGTTTCATTTTTCAATTGCCATGTATATCCATCATCTTGATGAGGTCATGAGCAAATAGATTCCAATTGTTCAGAGTTTTGGCGGCTCATTAGGCTACAACGGCCGTTAAAGGCAAGTGGGTCAGCAGTTCATCGTAACACTCTGGTGTAGGTGTGAGCATGAATAATGTGTAGAGGCGCCCCGTGCCACCTAAGTCGATTTTCTTGTTCGACTACGGAGATTGCGATTGATCCTATTTCCCTCCCTCGCTTTGATAACGAAGTACAACGTATACAAAGTGGAATAAGAGTATCTACATCCCAAAACCTCTTATCCCATATATTGTTGTCGTCATTATTTTCAGAATCTACATCAAGTCAAAGCTCTGCGATGTCGTCATC
>CAZDHV010000029.1:0-5675 GCA_964505335.1 uncultured Saprospiraceae bacterium
ATGGACACGATGACCATGGATATGGATACCACCATGACTGCTAATGTGATGGGCGGTCAACTATCTATTGCAAGTGATAGCTCAGTGGTTATAAATACCTGTTCTGGAGACGGGTTGTCAGATCTCTTGGAAGTTGATTTAGTTGGTGCTGTAGGAGATAGTTCACTTTGGTTAATAACCGATGTTGCTGGACTTATTTTAGATATACCTGAGGCCCCACCATTCGAATTGGATTCCATAGTATTTGATACATGCCTCATATTAAACTTGAGCTTCAACGGGCAAATCAGTGGAGTCGAAATTGATTCTTTGATATCTGATATCCAAGGAGATTTTGACTTGTCGAATACGATCACTGTATTTAAGACTGTGGTTGATGGAGGAAATATATCTGGCGGTCCTTTTTCATTTTGTGTTGAGGATGGTTTGACAGACCAAGTTCCTAACCTTTTGTTATCTGATAATAGAGGTGATCTCAGTCAATGGGTCATTACAGATACAGCCTCAAATGTTGTTGCTTTGCCTCAAGAGATAACCACTTTTGATTTTGACATTTTTGCTCCAGGAGCGTATCGAATCTTCAATCTGAGTGCAAGTGATAGCTTGATTGGATTGCAAAACGGCAATTCGATAAATGATGTCTCAGGATGTTTTGATATTTCAAATAGTATTACTGTTATAAGTCAGAATAGTGGTGAAGTGTGCGATACGCTGGTAGTAACGTCAAATGGTGGAGTAATAGCCGCCGCAAATGCTGATGATGTATCGGTTCCATTATGTGCAGGCGATGAAATTCCTGATGTGATAGAATTTACTTTAACAGGTAATATTGGACAGAGCAGTGTTTGGATCATTACTGATGATCAGAATATAATAACTGAGTTGCCAGGTGATCCTCCATTTGATTTTGAAGAATTTGGCAATGGGATTTCTAGAGTATGGCATCTAAGTTCTAATGGTGGTATAAGCGGCTTAGGATTTGGACTCCCGCTTAGTGAATTAAGTGGAGACTTTGATTTATCAAATGCTATCTCTGTCAATCATTTAGGGGTTGATGGTGGTCTAATAGATGGGTTCGAAATTGAATTCTGTGTTGATGGCACACCAGATATTATACCGGAACTTGTTATTTCTGATACAGTTGGTCCTAATATCCAATTGTTCATTAATGATCTCAATGGATTTATAGTAGCTACTCCTGAAGATATTAGCGAAGTTGACTTCGATGCCTTGCCTCCTGGAGATTTCTTTGTTAATGTAATCTCCTATATCGATACAAGTACAAGGGTGGCGATTGGAGAAAGTCGTGTAAACTTTGAGGGTTGCTTCGACCTGTCAAATGCAATCGTTATTGATAGAGCAAGTCCAGATGGAGGAACATTAGTCGGAAATGATATGGCATTCTGTATAGATGGAGTGAGTGATTTTCCAGTGGGGATATCAGTAACTGAATCAAGTGGGCCAAATGACGCCTGGATAATAACTGATGAGCAAGGAAACATTATTGACCTACCTGCCGATATTGATTCTGTAGATTTTGAAGTCTTAGGTGTTGGCACATGTCTTATCTATAATGTGAGTTTTGAGGAGGGTATAACGGGCTTGACGGTCATGTCTTCAATATTTGATCTTATGGGATGTTATGATTTGAGTGATTCTTTAGTGGTCTCCAGAGATGTTGTAATTGGTGGCGAGATTGAAGGAGGGCCATTTGAGTTTTGTGTTGACAATGATCCAGACTTTGTATCAGACATAATGCGATCTAACAATTTTGGGGATAGCACACAATGGATTGTCACTGACGCTGATTCAGTTGTAATTGCAATTATTGAGGATATCACCACATTTGATTTTAATACAGACACCTCGCAGAATTTCATATTCAGTGTAACATTTAGTGCTCCTACTACAATGATCGGTGTTGGCTCAAGGGTTGATATGTTGGACGGATGTGTCGATGTATCAAATGCCATAGCAGTTAGCAAGCGTCAAACAGGAGAAGGTTGTAATGATGGAGAAGGAATTGCTGCAATAAATGAAATTAATGAGAGCTTTATAGAAATCATAAATATTGGTGAAGGACCTATTGATATCTCCAATTTCTGGTTGGGTGAATCCCCTGTGTATGAGCGCATAGGAGACTTGGCTTTTGACTGTACAGATGACTTTATTATTGAATCAGGCGAACTCATAAGTTTGGAAATGGATATAATTGAAATCGATGGTGTCGATGGAGAGCTTGCCCTATTCTCTGTAGATTCTTTCGAATCTTCAAATGCAATCATAGATTATGTGGAGTGGGGATCTATCAACCATGCGACATCTGATGTTGCAATCGAAGCTGGTATATGGTCTGATAACACTGTTGCAGAAAGCTTTGTTGGAGATGTTAGTTTATCATATGACGGTTCTGGTGATCTTGGAACCGATTGGTTTGTTAATTCGCCATCATCGTGTGTAGATAATGCAGAAACATCTGTATTGCCTGATTGGGAGATTCAAGGAAATCCTGCGGCACAGTTCGTAATGGTAGAGATATATGACAATTCTCAATTAACCACTGCTGAGATGGAAATACATAGTATTCATGGAGATTTCATTAAGAGCTATAGTCAGCCGTTAACGAAGAACAGCAATCGAATACGTATCGATGTATCTGATCTTCCAAGTGGGATGTACCTCTTAGTCATGAGAGGGCAGACGACTAAGCAAATAGAGCGATTTATTAAACAGTAATAGCTCCGTGGATTTAAAGATTTATATAGCAGCGTACAGTTTGTGCGCTGCTATTTTTATTTTGAGATAGATCATATTGAGTTATTATAGCTATGAAGACCATAATCAATACAATTGCGGTTAATCTCGATGATTCTCTGAAGTTCTATAGCGACTTAGGATTTGATCATAGGCTTACTGAAGACGGTGCATATGTCTTTGATAGTTCTGTTGTCATCTTCATTAGTACGAAGACAAGCCATAGGCTTGGTATGTCTTTAGTCCAGTCCGAGTGGTCGTCGGAGTTAGAAGTGTTACAGAGACATACAGATCCAGTTGCTGTGGGTAATGATTACTTAGTAAGTGATTCATCAGGAATTCATATCAAACTTATGAAGAGTCATCCCGAGCTGCCGCAATCGAGTGCTAACTCTATTCTTGGGAATTACTCAGGCATGAGTCTCGAGGTAATCGAATTTAATAGGAGTAAATTGATCTGGGAGGCGCTTGGATATCTGCAGAGTGGTGGAGATGCTAGCCAAGGCTGGATCGTTTTATCTAAAGAGGATAATTTGACCATGAGTCTAATCAAGGCTGGATCTTGTCCCCACATCTTTACTAATCCAGGACTTAATTACTTCAATGGCTCTGGCAACTTAGAGATTATTAATAACGTCAGAAATGCAGGTGTGAATATAGCTGAGGAGATTGCTGCCTTTAGCAAGACCGGTGAAGTTGATAATGTGATCCTGCAAGATCCTGCTGGACTGACCTTCTTTTTGTTCAGCGATTGAGTATAGGCTAAGGCAAAAAAAAAGCTGCTTAAGAAGCAGCTTTTACTATTTGTTCGAATGTTTGAGGATGATTCATTGCCATATCAGCTAATACCTTCCTATTTAATTCGATTTTATTTTCGGAGAGTCCATGCATCAACTTTGAGTATGTTGTACCATGCAATCTTGCTCCAGCATTGATTCTCTGTATCCACAGAGCTCTGAATTCTCTCTTCTTAGCCTTTCTATCTCTGTAAGAGTATTGTAACCCTTTTTCTACAGCGTTCTTGGCTACTGTATATACTTTACTGCGTGCGCCAAAGTATCCTTTAGCTTGCTTAAGTATTTTCTTTCTTCTTGCCCTTGAGGCAACTGCATTTACTGACCGTGGCATCTTCTTCTACTTTTTTAGTTAATACCTAAGAGCGCTTTTATACGCTTTTCGTCTGCCTTGCTGACTAAAGTGCTGTCTCTTAAATTCAATTTAGCTTTCTTTGACTTTTTTCTCAACAAGTGAGATGTCCCTGCTTGAAACCTTTTGACCTTTCCAGACCCGGTGAGCTTGAACCTCTTCTTGGCGCTTGAGTGAGTTTTTACTTTAGGCATAACTACTTTCTTAAAATGGAGCGCAAAGGTATTAATTATCATACCACTTGAGCAAGTATATTTGTAAAAGAATCTAATGTGAGATATAGTTAAGGATTATAATGGCAGATATTACCGTACATCCAGTGCTAAAGAAAATAATTGATAGCGATTTCCAAAGCTTCTTTTTGATAGCAGGACCATGTGCTGTCGAAAGCAAAGAGATGTGTATGTCTGTTGCCGTTAAGTGCAATAGAATAGCCGAATCTTTAGGTATTCCATACATTTTCAAGGCTTCATATATTAAAGCTAATCGTACTAAGAAGGACTCCTTCAGAACAATAGGGATATCCCAGGCAATAGAAATTCTCAATCTTGTGAAGGAAGAAGTGAGAGTTCCCATTACAACCGATGTACATGAGGTCTCTGATATTAATTTAGTAAAAGATGTCGTTGATCTGATACAGATTCCAGCTTTCCTCAGCAGACAAACCTCATTGATTGAAGCCGCCGCTAAAACCGGTATACCCGTCAATATCAAGAAAGGACAGTTTATGAGTGCTACAAGTATGACTCACGCCGCCGATAAAACGAAGGTTAGTGATCAGCATGCAGTGTTGATAACAGAGCGAGGTAATTCTTTCGGATACAGCGACCTAATAGTCGATATGCCTAACATTGCCGAGATGATAGCTTATTGCAATCATGTCGTCATGGATTGTACTCATGCTACACAACGGCCGAATCAAGAGTCAGGAGTGACTTCGGGTAATCCACGTGACTCTGAGTTATTAGCTCGTGCAGCGCTCAGTGTTGGCGCTAGGGGCTTGTTCATTGAGACACATCCTAACCCTGTAGAAGCGCTATCAGATGGCAGTAACATGATAGCATTATCTGAGATGGAGGGGCTCATAGGTCGATTACATCAGTTTTCTACTGCGATCAATCAGCTGTAATGGGACATCAAGTTAACATCAGAATAAATCCGTCACAACTTGATGATCAGGATGTTATACGACGTATCTGTGCCCGAGAATTAAACATAACTCTGGAAAATATTCAAGAGTTAAAAGTCGTAAAACGATCTATTGATAGTAGAGGACGCCGCCCGAAGTATGTGTTGAGGATACACGTAGGAACACATAATAATCCAATAGAAGATGATAGACCTCAACTCTCTTATGAATTGCATAGTCCTACTCATACAGCTGTAATTATTGGTGCCGGTCCAGCAGGCTACTTCGCTGCCCTTAGATGTATCGAGCTCGGTCTTAAGCCAGTTATATATGATCGCGGTAAAGACGTCCGTGAGCGCAGGAGAGACCTGAGAGCCATTCAGCAGTTTCATGAGGTTAACCCTGACTCCAATTACTGCTTTGGTGAGGGTGGTGCGGGTACTTATTCTGATGGTAAGCTATATACACGGGCTAATAAGCGTGGCAACATTGCTAAGGTTCTTCAGATACTTGTCGATCATGGTGCGAAGTCGGATATTTTAATTGATGCGCACCCACATATCGGGTCTAACAAGTTACCTAAGATCATCTCAGCCATACGAGAGACAATTATCCAAGCAGGAGGAGAGGTGCATTTCAATCAGCG
>CAZDHV010000029.1:5775-20979 GCA_964505335.1 uncultured Saprospiraceae bacterium
CAGCCATACGAGAGACAATTATCCAAGCAGGAGGAGAGGTGCATTTCAATCAGCGTATTGAAGATTTCGAAGTTAGCCAGAACAACATTACCGCATGTATAAATCAGCACGGCGAGCGCATTACAGGTGATGCCTATATCCTAGCTACTGGTCATTCTGCACGGGATATTTATGAGTTATGTGATAGGAGAGGAGTGCGAATAGAGTTCAAGCCATTTGCCATTGGAGTGCGTATAGAGCATCCGCAGCCATTGATAGATGAAATTCAATATAATCAACGGCGACGTGAGGATAATCTTCCTGCTGCAAGCTATAAGCTTGTGTGCCAAGTAGGAGGAAGGGGAGTATTCTCGTTCTGTATGTGTCCTGGCGGACTTATAGTTCCTGCTGCTACTGCACCTGGAGAAATCGTTGTCAATGGAATGTCCTTATCTAAACGAGACTCTCCATTTGCCAACTCTGGAACTGTCGTCAGTCTTGATGAAAATCCATTTGCTGGTGATGTATTCGGCGGTATGCGCTATCAGCGAGAGCTAGAACAAAAGATGTTTAGCAATGGCGACGGTAGCCAGAAAGCACCCGCCCAGCGACTGACAGACTTTGCTGAAGGCAGAATCAGCACTTCCCTTAGTGATACATCCTATATTCCAGGTATTTACTCAGCGCCTATGCATGAATTGCTGCCCGACTGGATATATGATCATCTCAGTAAAGCAGTACAGGTCTTTGGCAAAAAAATGAAAGGCTACTATACTTCAGATGCACAGGTTATTGGATTAGAAAGCCGAACCAGTGCTCCGATACGTATTGTCAGAGATTCAGTTCAATTAAATAGTCCCACTATGGAAAATCTATTTCCTTGTGGTGAAGGCGCAGGTTTTGCTGGAGGTATTTTATCCGCAGCCTTAGATGGACAGCGAGTTAGTACTAAGGTTGCTGAAAGTCTCGGGATAGCGATCAGTGAGTAATCCTGAATATTTGTTATACCTTGCCCATCGATGAAAAACTATTACGATCTTCTCGCAAGGATTTTTGTCTCCTTCATCTTTCTATACCAAGCTTACGATTCTATAGTCTTCTTTAAGTCCACTAAGGAAACTATGACAGAATATGGTATTACATGGCAGCAGGATATCCTGCTATCTGGTGTAATATTTCTTTTGATCGCAGGAAGTATATTAATACTCATTGGTTATTACGCCAGTATCGGTGCGTTTCTGATATTGTTATATTGGGTCCCATATACGATTGTAATTCACTCTTTTTGGAATGACCCAGTCGATTTTAGAATGGAGTCATCCATGAATTTTATGCAAAACATAGGTCTCATGGCGGCATTATTACTGCTGATGAGTCATGGCGCCAGAGATTTTAGTGTAAAAAGAATATTACACGTACTTAAATTACCAGAAGAATGATTAAGACTATACACGGAGAGTTTAAGCCCGTAGATATACTGGCCATTGGCGTTCATCCTGATGATATCGAATTATCATGTGCTGGAACTATCCTTAATCAGATTGATAAAGGCCAATCTGTTGGAGTGGCTGATCTAACTCAAGGAGAGTTAGGGAGTCGGGGAAGCGCAGCGACGAGATTGATAGAGTCTAAGAGCTCTGCAGAAATATTAGGTTTAGACTTTAGAGTTAACCTGCAGATGAGAGATGGGTTTTTCTCAATTGATGAGCGTCATATCATGAGGATTGTAGAGTTAATACGGTGCTGCAAGCCAACAATCATATTGGCTAATGCTGTTGATGATAGGCATCCTGATCATGGTCGTGCTTCAGAGCTAGTAAGACAGGCATTTTTCTATTCTGGCTTGCGCCGCATAGAGATTGCTAATACTACAGCCTATAGGGCTAAGGCACTCTACTACTACATACAAGACAAGCAGTTAGAACCAGATTTCTGCGTAGATGTTTCGCCATACGTAGAAACTAAGATGCAATCAATCGCAGCATTTTCTACTCAGTTCAATGTCGATGAGAATGAGAAAATTCAAACGCCAATCTCCTCAGGCAAATTCACCGATTTTATTAAGTCTAAGATGCAAGTATTTGGGCGGTCTATCGGTGTCGACTACGCTGAAGGATTTAATACTCAGCGTACCCTAGGAGTCGATGATGTTACGAAACTGTTGTAAGAAAAGATCTACTTCATAAAAGTATAAGGGAAGGTTCCAGGATATCGTTCATAGAATCCAACCAAGGTTATTTCACCGGATTCGGATTTGAGGATATTCATAAACTGCTGTGCGCTTTCTATATCAACGCCGTTAACTCGTTCCACGATGAATCCAGGTTCCATATTAGTATCAGCGATCTTGCTGCCACGAGAAATACTGATAACCATGATTCCTGATGTCTGTACACGTTTCTTTTCGATTGAGTTAAGATCCCTGATTTCGATTCCAATATCCCTAAGTTCTTTATCCGATCTGACTGATATGTAGTCCGTCGTATTGAGATGATTTCTCAGTGTGATTGGGAAGTTCATGATTTTACCTCTGCGATATACCTCTACTTGTAGTTGATCCCCAGGACGGTATCTATTGATTTGCTCATAAAATTCTGATGAGTTATCTATGATGACGTTGTCTATGGACAAGATGATATCTGTTTTAATAAGATTGGACTCAGCCGCTGCACTGTTTAGATTAACCGATGCTATCTGTACCCCTTGGATGACGTCCATATCATACTTGTCAGCGATCTGCGCATCTACATCTGTCACTGTAATACCGAGATTTCCACGCTGAACCGAACCAAACTGCTTCAAGTCAATAATTACTTTGCGAGCAAGATTCGAAGGTATTGCGAAAGATAAACCTTCGTAGTTGCCTGATGAGGAAATGATAGCCGTACAGATACCTACCAATAAGCCATCAGTATTAACGAGTGCGCCACCACTACTTCCTGGATTAATGACCGCATCCGACTGGATGAACGACTCTATATCATTCTTACTTAATGCGTCGATACTTCGAGCTTTAGCACTAACTATTCCAGCTGTAACCGTCGACTGTAATCCAAATGGATTGCCTACAGCGAGAATCCATTCCCCTACCATGAGGGAATCTGAATTGGCAAATACCAAGGATGGAAGATTAGATGATTCGATCTTGAGTAAAGCCAGGTCAGTAGATTCATCTGTACCAATCACTTCGGCTACAAACTCTCTCTTGTCCTGCAGAGTGATTTCTATAAAGTCAGCATCTCTAATGACATGGTGATTTGTGACGATGTATCCATCATCACTGATGATTACACCTGATCCTTTTTCTCGTGTATATCCCTCTGAAAAAACAGACCCTTTGACTTTGTTATAAGCAATGATGTAGACCACAGAATTTGTGCTCTTCTCTGCAGCACGAATAAAATTATCAGGGGAATATCTCAAACGATCGACGAAGTTGTGCGAAACTTTTACGTATTCAGCATTGAAAGATTCCTCCTGGATAACTACAGGAGCGAGCTTGTAATGGTATATACCGAGTGAAATGGTACATATTACAACCGTCAATAATATATTGTAAAAAAGGTGTTGAAGTTTCATCGTGATCTTAAAAACATCAGTGATCACTGATTGAACGATGTATTGTTGTTATTCCGTATAAATGTGTGTGACTAGTGGAAGATTAGATTATCCACCAGTTTCGGCACGTAGTTTTTTGATGGTGTCTTTCCAATAGAGCGTTTGCTCATCCACTTCATCTTCATCACAGAAATCACTGATCTCGAGGATAGTCTCATTTGTAACATCACTCTTATACATTCTATATTCAAGATATTCTCCTGGTTCGCAATCCTCCCATTCGAATCTAATGCGTTCCTCTTCTATATCATCTATCATTTCTGCAATCTCCTCAGAGCCTTCCCAGTCGTAAGTAAATACGTCTTCTTGTATATCGACCCCATCACAAAACCACCTCACCAAGCATTCTGGTGAAGTAATAAAACGATAAAGGATAGCAGGAGACGCTCTGAATAAAAATTCTAAGTCAATCTTGGTACGTTTCATGCGCTATAGTCAGTATTGATGTTATATCAAAGTGCGGCAATTAAGAATAATTATTTCACATAATCAAAATTCATTGAGAATTTTTTATTGGTCGCCTAAATCTGCTGATCTTGAAGCTTGCCAGCATGATTTGTGATTATAATTTATATTTGTTCACTTATTCTTTCACAATTACTTAACTAAGGTCTGCATATGAGGCAGTTGAAGATTACCAAATCGATCACCAACAGAGAGAGTCAATCATTAGAAAAATATCTTCAAGAAATAGGCAAAGTTGATTTGCTTACTCCAGAGGAAGAAGTTGACTTAGCTAAGAAAATCAAAGAAGGGGATCAGGAATCTTTGGAGCGATTAACTAAGGCAAATCTGCGATTCGTAGTATCTGTTGCTAAGCAGTATCAGAATCAAGGATTATCACTAAGTGACCTCATTAACGAAGGAAACTTAGGTCTTATAAAGGCTGCCCAGCGTTTTGATGAAACAAGAGGATTCAAATTTATCTCGTATGCAGTATGGTGGATTAGACAGTCTATCCTACAAGCACTTGCTGAACAATCACGTATTGTAAGATTGCCACTTAATAAAGTAGGCTCACTAAATAAGATCAATAGAGCCTTCAGTGAGCTTGAGCAGGAGTTCGAGAGAGAGCCATCATCTAGTGAGCTAGCGGAGTTATTAGAAATCACTTCTGATGAAGTCGAGACCACCTTAGGTGTTGCTGCGAGACATGTCTCCATGGATGCTCCATTCGTTGATGGTGAAGACAACTCTTTGCTTGATGTATTGGAGAATAATAAAACACCAGGGACTGACTCTAGCTTGTCACATGGTCAATCACTGCGCACAGAAATTGAGCGATCACTTGGAACATTAACCGAGCGTCAGTGCGATGTGATTAAGCTTTATTTTGGTATCGGTGTTGAGCATCCGATGTCTCTTGAGGATATTGGAGAGCGATTTGGTCTAACTCGTGAGAGGGTAAGACAGATCAAGGACAAAGCGATCAATAAGCTCAGATCTTCATCACGAAGTAAGTTGTTGAAGCACTACTTAGGAGCTTAAGAATTCAAGTTTATCGGGCCAATTCTATGTTTCAAGAAGTCATTAGATGACCTTGGGAGGTCTTTCTATAGATTCTTCTAGTGATATGAATGTCTCAGTACGTTGAATTCCCTCTATTTTCTGAATGCCTCCCGAGAGAATTTCTCTGAGGTGGTTAGTGTCATAGCAGATTATCGTTGCGAATATGCTGTAGTTGCCAGTAGTATAATGAGCGGAGATAACTTCCGGAATCTTTTTTAGTTCCGTGACCACATCATTGTAGTACTGACTCTTTTCAAGATATATACCTAAGAAGGCCTTGATATCATATCCAAGCTTTTCAAAATCAACCTTCAGCTTTGAACCCGTAATTATACCCATCTCAGTCAGCTTCTTCAGACGTACGTGGACGGTACCACCTGATATAAAGAGCTTGGCACCGATATCGGCGTATGAAGTTTTGGCATCATCAAGCATAATAGAGATGATATTTAGATCTATATCGTCTAATTCATGTTTGGGTTTCATGCAGAGCGTTTTTAAAAGGTGTAATTAGTAGAAACTAATAAGGCAAGGTAATCACTTTAAAATCTCGATAGCAAGAGATAGGTGTGATTAATAAGTACTTTAACCTATTGATCAATTGGCATATCTATCAAAAATTAAACAACCTTTTTCTAAGGTAGCAGAGAGCTTTTATCAATCTTTGCAATGGAATCCATCTACATAAATGCGGAGAGAACAGATATTCATACCCCTCGTCATGGCCTTAGTGGCCGCCATTGGGATGATATTCGGATATAAGATGCATGAGTCCAATTCGGCTGGCTTGATTGAGCAGTATGCTGAGGATGACATTGGTTCTGTAGAAGAAACGCTTAGATTGATTAGGTCTAACTATTATGGAGAATTAGACACTGCCGACTACGTCAATGATATTTTACTCAATGCAGTAAAAAGTTTGGACCCTTTCAGCTCGTATGTTCCCCCTAAAGATTTAGCTGATTTCTATCATGCTATCTCCAATAATTATGTCGGATATGGATTTGATTTCATCACGTACAATGACTCCTTGATAGTGACAGATGTTGTCGATGCCAGCCCTGCTGATGGAGCAGGTATACGTAGAGGCGATGTGATCATGGGTTTGAACAGAGAGAGATTTTTAGAATCATCAGAGATGGTAGATCAACTTTACTTGTCGGACAGCGCTACCTTAGATATCTATCACCCCTCAACAGATCAGAGCGAGACTATTTCCATGATTAAAGGTGCCGTTACCACTTCTTCGGTGCAAGCCAAGATTCTTAAACAAGGAGAAATAGGGTACCTGCGAATCAAACGATTCACGGATGGTGTTTTTCTGGAGTTTATGGAGCAATTCGATTACTATAAATCTCAAGGGTTAGAATTCAAGAAGGTTGTTATCGATCTAAGAGATAATCCAGGGGGACTGCTTGATGAAACAGTTAAGATATTGAATCAAATCATTCAAGAGCCTAACCTTATCATAGTATCTACGATCAATAATAAAGGCAAGCAAAAAGATTATAAATCTAACGGCAGGAGCTTTCTTGACATTGAGGATGTGGTCGTATTAATCAATGAGCGTTCAGCTTCAGCCAGCGAAATTATGGCCGGAAGTCTTCAAGATTTAGGTGTCGCTACTATAATAGGCTCGAACTCATATGGAAAAGGAAAAATTCAACAGCATTTCCAGATTGATAATGGAGGAACGCTCAATCTTACAATCGGTGAGTATCTCCTTCCATCAGGTCGACAAATCACCTCAGATACAACGAGTACCTCAACGAGAGGGGTAGCGCCAGATATCAAAATTGTATCAACATGTTTAGAACGGGGAGATCAACGCATGCGTAATCAATACAGCTATTTGATAAAAAAGAACAAGTTAAGTGAAGAGGTTATGAATTCTTCTCAGATAAACCAATTACTTATTGAGTATATACCCACAAGTGACGGTCTCAGTGAAAGCTGCAATAAAGAAGAGAGAAGGATGCTAGCTTCATTGATGTGGCATGAGTATCAATCTCAATTAGATCTCAATGAAGATTTAATTGAGTATGATCAAGCGCTTAGCCAGGCTATTGCGATTTTATCCGAGTAGCTCGAGGATCACATTCTGATAAATTCTAAATCTCCTTTGTGATTGTAACGTGCAAGAATGGAGGGCATCCCAAGCATGTCTAAATCTATTGACTCAGCATCGACAATGTGGTCTACCTCATCTTTTATCTTATCTGAAACTTCCTCATAGGATTGAGGCAGTTTTTCAGTTTCGGTTGTACACGCAACAGTTGATATTATGGCCTGTCCGAGTTTGGAGATTAGGTCGATAGAGAACTTGTCCTTGACTACACGGATGGCAATCGTGCCATCTGAGTTGATTAGATGCTGTTCAATATCCGGATTGGCGTCATAAATGACGCTTAAGGGCTTTTTATGATACAGTAAAAGTGTCTCTATTCTTGGGTGAATTGACAATGCATAGTCTTTTAGCATGTCAATGCTGTTAACCGCTAAAATCAAGTTGCCCTGAGATTGATCGTTTTTAATCTTCTTAAGTCGTTGGACCGCTGCGCTGTTAGTTATATCGCATGTTAGCCCCCATAATGTATCCGCTGGATACAAGATGACATGCCCTTTTTTTAAAGAGTGTAATGCCTTATCGACTTCCTCATCAATGCGTATAGACGACATTTTATTAAAATTTAATACCAATTGGTACAGATCAAAACGTTACTTTAATTGTTAGGCTAACTTTAAGCACCAATTACCTAGGTATCATGAAAAATTCCGTCAAAAATGTGATTTTTTTTAAATATATCATGCTGTTACTAATTGGCATCTGCTTTAGTACGACTCTCAAGGCCAATCATTTGATCGGTGGAGACGTAATCTATAACTGTATTGATCAAGATACAACTAACAATACGATTACCCTTCGTGTTGAGTTTCAACTGTTCAGAGATAATAGGTGTACCACTGATCCGAATGCAACATTCGAATGCGCTTTTTTTGATGGTGATGGAAGAGGTAGCAATCCAAGTCCTGGAGCGGAATTTGGTGTTTATCGATTTATTGGACAAAGATGGGTTTTTGTTGATGCAACGGAACCTTTAGCTCCGCTTCCTATTGAGAATGTTCCTTTGAATGATTTACCATGTCTAGACGGAGACAGTGAAGCTGATGTCGAAATAGGGAGATATGTTTTTGAAATTACGCTACCAGTAATTGATGACAATTATATGATTGCTTATCAACGCTGTTGTAGAGGTCAAAACATCAATAACTTGATAAATCCAACCAGCTTTGGTTCAGTATTTTCAATTGAGTTAACTCCTGAGGCATTAAGAACATGTAATAACAGCCCCGTATTTAATGAGCCCCCTCCACTTCTTGTCTGTGCTGGATTTGAATTGTCATTCGATCATAGTGCGCGGGACATGGAAGGTGATTCCGTGACTTACGAATTTTGTGTTCCTCTATCGTCTGGTGGAAGTAATGGAAATTCAAATCGTACCCAATGCAATGAACACCCTGTTCCTTTTCCTTTTGCATGTTCACCTGATGGTTTCAGAGAAGTGCCTTTTTTATTTCCAGCTCATGAAGTGGATGCTCCTTTAGGAACTGGTCCTGATCAAGTTACAATTGATCCCCAAACAGGATTACTTTCTGGCATTCCAACCATTCAAGGCGAACATGTTGTTGTGGTCTGTGCAAATGAATTTAGGGATGGAGTGCTATTGTCAAGAATTAGGCGTGAGTTTCTATACATCGTCTCATTATGTCAAACGACTGTTGATGCAGCTATTACTTCAGATCAGACAGATGGGACTAACTTTAATGTAATCAGTTGTGGTGAGTTTGATGTGCAGTTTGACAATATAAGCACCCGAGAAGAAGACATCATCACGAACGATTGGGTCTTCGATTTAGGTAATGGTGACGTTGAAATTTCGCAGGAGTCAGATCCACTAGTGACCTTCCCTGACTTTGGTTCTTTTGATGCCATGCTTGTGATTAATGAGGGCATACCAAATTGTACAGATAGCGCATTTATTACGGTGCAAGTATTTCCGGGATTAGATGCAGCATTTGAGGCAACATTTGATACGTGCATAGCGGGGCCGGTACAGTTTACAGATATGAGTATGACTGACGATATCAATTTTATCAATAATTGGACATGGGACTACGCTGATGGCAACTCAATCACTGGATTAGATCAAAATCCATTACATACCTATCGTGCTCCTGGAACATTTGATGTTTCATTGACTATAACAGATAACAATGGTTGCCAAGACGAGCTGATCCAAGAGTTGGTTTATGCACCCGCACCCAATACCATAATTGTTGAGCCTTCCCGATTCATTGGATGTGCACCGGCCGAGATATTTTTTAATAATCTAAGTTCTCCGATTGATGAGACATTTGATATAGTATGGGATTTTGGTGACGGTAGCGACGGTGATAATATATTTGATTTGAGTCCTGTTCATGTTTTTGAAGATCCAGGAGTATTTACTGTTAGTGTCGATATTGTAACTCCATTAGGCTGTTTTGCTACAAGGACTTTTCCTAATCTCATAAATATCCAGGCAGGCCCAGAGGCTGATTTTGATACTTCCCCTGATGCAGAAAATATAAGTATTGCTAACAGTACGGTATCGTTTATTAATCAAACCGTTGGAGGAGTGGAGTTCTTTTGGGACTTTGGTGACGGCAACATCAGTTTCGATCAGAACCCACAACATACCTTCCAAGATACCGGTATGTTCAACGTGCATCTGCTAGCTACAAGTAGCAATGGTTGTACCGATACCATAACTCAATTGGTAGATGTAGTACCTGTAGCTGATTTGCAATTCCCTAATGCCTTCACTCCTAATGGTGATGGCACCAATGATGATTTTAGAGCTAAAGGCGCTACCGAACTCATTAATAGCTATGAGATTTTCATTTTCGATAGATTTGGAAAGATAGTATTCAACTCTGAAGACTCTACTCTAGGCTGGAATGGGCAATTGAATAATTCCGGTGCTGATTTGCCTCCAGGCGTATATATGTTTAGGGCGACCTGGCGAGAACCTAGAGGAGATGAAGATTTTGCTGAGGGTGCGGCCACATTGGTTCGATAATTACAGATTTTAAGGAAAATAATATTTACATTTGCAGCCATTTTAAAATCTGACGTTATGGACGCAATTAAGTTAGTCGAGGAAAAGTTGATGACAGCAAATGATTTCGTGAAGTTTTCTCCAGGAGATAACATCTCGGTGAGCTATAAGATCGTTGAGGGAGCAAAGGAAAGAATTCAGATTTTTAAAGGTGACGTCATAAAAGTTAGAGGTGAAGGAGCTAATAAGATGTTTACGGTACGTAAGATGTCTGGAAGCTATGGTGTAGAAAGGATCTTCCCTTATTACTCACCAAGCATCGTTGACGTTAAGATTAATAAGAGAGGAAAGGTCCGCAGGGCGAAGCTCTATTACTTACGTGAGCTCGTAGGTAAGAAGGCTAAAATCAAAGAGAAAAAGCAAGGGGCCAAGTAATATGATCTCAATTGATAGGGTAGACGGGTCTCGTTGGAATATCCCTATTTCAATTTTTTCAAAGTATAGATTAATATTCGCATGCAGTCTGCTACTGATAGTGGCTATGATCGGATGTATTGAGGACAAGTCTGCAGAAGTCGATTTAAAGGGATATTGGGAGATTGTTAAAGCCTCTCGGAACAATAAGACGACCTCAACCCTCGAGAATGCATTTATCAACATAGAAAACGATAGTACACTAAGTACTAATCTGTTGAGAAAAGAAATCCGATCAACTTATGTAAGAGACAATGATAAGATTCGTCAGAGTTCTCCCGAGTTAATAGAATATCAGATACTAAATCTTACAGATGATACCTTAGAACTGCATACGGAAATACGTGGGTATGACTTTAATTTCGTACTGCTAAAAATAGACTCATTATCAGCTGAATAACTGTTGAGCATAGATTTAAAATAATCGTTAATTTTGCAACACTTTTTTAATCCTCCGTGCTATTGATTGGCGAGCGGAGGTATGGTTTAACCAATTAAATTATAAATACATGCCTGTAAAGATTAGATTGGCCCGAAGAGGTCGACGCAAACAACCTTTTTATCACATTGTAGTCGCTGATTCTCGTGCTCCAAGAGATGGTAAGTTTATCGAAAAAATAGGAAGTTATAATCCTATGACTAAGCCTGCTACTATCGAGCTTGATCGAGAAAAAGCATTTGACTGGCTCAATAAAGGAGCTCAGCCTACAGATACGGCAAGAGCCATTCTACGATTCAAAGGTGTGATGTATAAAAAACACCTACAGAGAGGAGTCAAAAAAGGAGCTCTCACTCAAGAACAAGCTGATGCTAAGTATCAGGAATTTGTCGATGCTAAAGAAGCAAAAGTGGCAGAAAGATTTGAGGCTACGAGACTTGAGAAAGAGGCTTTCCACAAAATGGTCTTTGGTTCTCCTAAAAAGAAAGCAGTTGAGCATACTGCTGATGAAGGAGCATTAGCCGAGTTCCAAGAAGGAACAGCCTCGGAAGAGGCGACTTCAGAAGAAGAATAAAATTGCGGATGGGACTGACAGTTAGATCAGTCCCATTATTTCGTACATCTGTCGTAGGGAAATAAAGAAATATCATGATCGATTTAGAGAAAAAATATAGTGATAAGCTAAAGGCTATTGAATCTGAAATACAAAATTCAGAATTGTTAGCCAAATATTTGGATGAAGAGGACGAGGAGTTCTATAACCAATTAAAAGATGCTTTTGAACCTCAGATCGATGAACTTCATAATGAAGTAGCACAGAACGACCCCTTACAACTTGTTTCATTGGAGGAACACATCTGTGAACCTATGTTAGAAGGATTATTCTTACCTCGTGTGTTGGGATATTCAGTACTCAGAGGGGCTCTTAATGATCAGTTTAAATATATAAGACCTCAAGAACACTTTAAGATGATCCTCTTGGCAATCTGTAATTCATCAAATTTTGAGTTGCTCAGTCAAAGAATCGGACAAACTGTTGAGATTGGGTTCGCATTATCAAGTGATATATGGATTACCAATCTGATAGCAGAAATATCTAACAAGCACGTTAAGACGTTTCTACATGATCTCAAGCTTGTCAAGTATCGAGATATCAGAAGCCGACACCTCGGCTATCAGAGATACAGCAGACAGTTCGTTAAGTTTAACTATCTGACGGCGGAGAAACCGACGTCGTCTGCATTATTGAAGATCGACATCCAATCTATCCTCAATTTTCTGAATTATCGAGCATCACTTGGTAGTGATGCAGGTAAGAGTGTTTATGACTACATATCTGAGATCTTGTCAGATGCCACATTAGGCAATCATGAAGAGCATTTAGAGGTGGTAGTGCTGATCGCATCATATTTCGATTTAAAGGATGAAGAGAAGGCCTTAGCTGCAGAACGTTTAGATGCTTATGTAGACATGGGCGAGGAAGAGGAAATGCTATTTATGGCAGTCAAGAAGATGCAGACAGGACAATTGGGTCTGAAAGAAGCTGGTTATAGACGCCTTGGCGAGATCATAGGACGAACTAGCTCTGTGGAGTTAAAAGAATTCTTGGGGTGCGTAACACAGATTGATGGTATCGGTTATATCAATTCTGATGCGATTGAAATAGCTCGTAATTATTACAACAAGAATAAAGGGCTATCCAAGCAGAATGCCTGCATGAGAAATAATATTGGATACAAGTTTAAGAGGTTTATTGCTGCGTTAAGTCCACAGGACTTTCAGGAATATTTCGAACTCAATAAGACCTTTACAGTCTATATGAATATCTTCTCAAATGAGAAGTTTAATCAGGGTATCAAAGAGATCTGTATGAAGTATGTACGTACATTATTACGTACATATACAGAGAAGCGTAGCAAAGACTATCAGGATATCAAAAAGTTTGTACAGGCGACATTCGTTGATTTAGGCTTTCTCAATGAGAAGGAAATCAAGGAGCTTTTCAAAACTAAGCGAGTAAAGACCGCTAAATAGTCCATTGGTCATCGGACTTAAGGTCTTAGTCTAAAATTTCGCTTTAGCTCAAGACGATTACGCTTATTTGTGAATATTAATAATTCATAAGATATTCACTGTCGTGACTCGAGCACTATATCACTATACTAAGTCTTTCACATATATCCGCGCTATTGGCGGGATGCGCTATTTCTTTTATTCAGGTGTGATTGGACTGACATTGTTTGCAATTATGTTTTTAGTTGTGAGATATACCTATAGTGCGATTTCAGATTTCGTATTAGGTATATTCTCGATAGAGAATGGCATAATCAACTCCATTGCAGATTTCTTTTCTGGAGCGGTTCTAACGGTGTTATTCTTGATCATTTTTAAGCATCTCATATTGATTTGTACCGCACCGTTGATGAGCAGACTTTCTGAGGAAATAGAGTCTCATTACAGCAATGAAAATTACGCAGCTGGTAATCTCATAACGGATTTATTGAGAGGACTGCGCATCGCAATACGTAATATCTTCCGTGAATTATTCTATACGGCCATTGTTTTTTTACTCGCGCTCATTCCTGTATTTGGATGGGTAGGGTCTCCATTGATTATTGCTATACAAGGATATTACGCCGGATTTGGCAATTATGATCTCTGGGCTGAGCGCCATTTCACATATAAGGGTACAGTAGATTATATGAAGGATCACAAGCTGATGCTGACAGTTAATGGTAGTATATTTCTATTGTTGCTGGCTATTCCTGTTTTAGGCCCGATAATAGCTCCACCTCTCGCAACCGCATCGGCAACCATGCACGCCATGGAACTCAGGGCACCAAGGGTAGAAACTGTTTAAGTCGTCGTGATCATATAGCCGATACCTCTAATGGTTTTGAGAGTGATGTCCTTATTGGGATCTTTCTGAATGAACTTCCTAAGATTAGAGACGTAATTGTCTATGGTTCGCGGGTTGCTCTTATGATCTAATCCCCATAGATGTACGACTAAATCTTCTCTTCGTACCGCAGTATTCTTATGATTCAATAGATATTCTAACAGCTCTGCCTCTTTGACAGTCATTTGCAATACTTCGCCGTTGAGCTCGAGAGTGTAGTTTCGCTTATGGTATCGGATGGAGCCAAGCGACAGAGGATCATATGTCACGGTCGGAGGTGTTTGAGCTTGATAGAGCTTGATAAGCTTATTCACCTTAAGCAGGAGTTCTTCAAGATTAAATGGTTTTGGTATGTAGTCGTCCGCTCCAGATTTTAGTCCCTTAATGCGATCAGACGATTGACCTAAGGCACTCATCATTAGAATAGGTATCTGTGGGTGACGCTCTTTAAATTGCTTGCAGAGCACCATTCCACTCTGATCAGGAAGCATGACATCAAGAAGTATTAGAGCAGGCCTTTGATTCATTACCTCGCTCCACGCATGACTACCCAATTCAGCAGTAATTGTTCGGTATGCTTCTAAGTGTAGATTTACCTCGAGCAAGTGGGCGATATGAGGCTCGTCTTCGACTATTAGTATATATGGATCAAGAGCTGCCACCTGCCGGAATATTTATGTGGACAATCGTTCCTCTGGGTTGGTTGTTTCGGATATCCACAGTGCCTTTCAATTCTACGACTAATCTCTTGACTATATAGAGTCCTAACCCTGTCCCTTTTTGTGTGCGTACATCTTCTTCATTGCTTCTATAGAATCTATCTAAAACTTTGGATTTTTCATGATCAGAGATGCCAATGCCTTGATCGGATACGGATAGCCTAAGTTGGCCATCTCTTGCGATTAATTCTATATCTACTGGTTTGTCTTCTTTGCTGTATTTAGTTGCATTCTCCAGCAGATTATCAAGGATGATACGCAAAGCGGATTGGTCAGTCTTATAGATTGGATGAGCCAAGTCTACACCTAAATTGAATATCCGATCAGATAGTTGCTTGTACTCTGTAACAATTCTCGTTACTAATGCTCGCACATCGACATCTTCGTAATAGATTTTAAATCGATCGTTATCAAAATTAGCAGAGATGAGGACATTCTCGACCATGCGCTCCAGTCTATCAGTAT